>CAXRHS010001008.1:0-3774 GCA_964230235.1 Myxococcota bacterium | reverse complement strand
GACGACAACAACCCGTGCACGCTCGACCTGTGCGCTCCGGCCAAAGGTCAGTGCGACCATGCGCCATACGGCGACGGGACCGCGTGTACCAGCGACAAAGTCGCCTGCACCATCGACGTGTGCATCGGCATCGAGTGCAAGCACGATCAAGTGATGAGCGATGCGTGCTATATCGAGAACACGTGCCTGAGCGGCGGCGCGATCCACCCGGTGGACCCGTGCCTGGGCTGCCTGCCCAAGGTCAGCCAGAAGGCGTGGTCGCCGCGGACCGGGCTGACCTGCGGTGACGGCAACATCTGCACCGCCGACGACCTGTGCCAGCCGAGCGGCAAGTGTCTTGGCAAGCCGATCAACTGCGGCGACGGCAATGCGTGCACCCTCGACGACTGCAACCCGCAAAATGCCAAATCGCCGTGCTTTAGCGTGCCGGTCCCCGGACCCTGCAACGACGGCAGCGTCTGCACCGCCGGCGACGGTTGCGTGCAAGGGCAGTGCGCCGGCATCCCCATCGACTGCAACGACGGCAACCCGTGCACCGTCGACGGCTGTGCGCCAGTCAGCGGCTGCACCCATAGCAGCGCCGCCAACGGTTCTGCCTGCCCGGAAGACAGCCTGCCATGCACGGACTCCGGCTGTGTCGACGGCCAATGCGCCGCCAAAATCCAGGCAACGTGGTGCGCCATTGACGGCGTCTGCCGGCCAGCCGGCCAGCCCAATCCCAATGCGCTGTGCCAGGTTTGCCAACCCACAGTGGCGCAAGCGGCGTGGAGCCCGCAGACCGGCAATGCGTGCGACGACGGCAACCCGTGCAGTACCGGGGAGACCTGCAAAGTCGGCAAGTGCACGCCGTCGGACGGCGGGACCTGCGACGACAACAATCCGTGCACCACCGACTCGTGCGCGCCCAGTGCGGGCTGCAGCCACGCTGCGCAGTCCGGGTCGGCGTGTTCGGACGGCAGCCAGTGCACGACGGGCGACACTTGCGCCGCCGGCAAGTGCGTGGGCAAAGCGATCTCTTGCACGACCAGTAGCGACGATGCTGCCGCGTGCAAGGTGTCGGCGTGCGACCCCGGATTGGGCTGCGCGGCGGTCACGACCTGTCCTGCCCTGCACGCCTGCCTGGCGGGCAAGTGCCTGTCGTCGGCCAACGGGTCGACGGCGGGACCGGTCGCGGTACCGTTGCCGAGCGGGCTCGCCAGCAAGCCTTCACAGCCCACGTTGCGCTGGCACGACACCGCCAGCGATGCCTTGGGACCGGTGCCGCGTCTGTGGCTTTCCGCCCAAAGCAAGCCCTGTGCGGATGCGGCAGGCAGTGGGGCGCCGCTGTTCACCGCCCACCTGGCCCCTGCAGGCGGCGGCATCAAGACGCAGGCAATTGCGGGGGTCAACGACAAAGCCTGCGCAGCGCTGCCGCAGCTGGTAACGCATCCAGGCAGCTTTGCTCACCTGGCCCTGGTCTGGCAGGAGTGGACGGGCCTGTGCCCCAATCCCAGCGCGCGCGTCGCCGTAGTCGCGCCAGACGCCAAGCAAGCGGGACCAGCAACGGGATGCCTGCCGGTGGCGGTCGGTCGGCCGGTGGTCGCCCTGGGCTTTGTTGGTGGCGATGTGGCCTCGCCCAACAGCCTGTCTGGGCATTTCGGCGCGGCCGATGCAACGGAGACCTGGCTGGCGAGCGGCGCGTATCCGCTCGAGTGGGCCAAGCCCAAGCAACTCAAAGCAGGCGGCGCACCACAGGGATCGGTCGCCACGACCGCGGGCCGACCGGCGTTGGTCAGCGGCGCCGGCGGTCCGTATTTGTTGTCGCCCATCACCTTCGTGCCGTCTGCGACCTCTGGGCTTGACCCGCTGCCGACCCTGCAATTGGACAAGCTCGGCGATCAGGGTCCCAAAGGGGCGGCCAAGGTGGCAGCCCAGGACATCGACGTGGTGGCCCAGGGCCTCGCCTACCACGCGATCGAGGCCGCGTGGGACCCGGAGAGCAACCGGATCGGCGCTGTCATTTCGGGCGCCCTGCAGCAGGCGGGTCAGGCCAAGGTGTTCCTGGCCTGGCTGCGGCTTGACCCGGCGGCGCAAAACCCGGCCGTGCCCAGCTTGTGGCAGACCCTGGATGCACCCAAGCCCGGCGCGACTGCAATTGCCGGCTTTCGCATTGCCGAACTGCCGGCGTCGCCGGACTTCTTGCTGGCTTGGGCGATGCCGGGCGCCACCGCGATTTCCGTGGCGCGGATCAAGCCACTGGACGACAAGAAAGTGCTGACAGTGTGGAATCAGGTGGTCGCCAAAGACTGGGTGTCAGCGACTGCCACCCAAGTGCTGGTCGGCTCGGGGGGTCTGAGCGAGTTGGTCGTGGCTCCCAAAGGCGACCGCTACTCCCTGGCCTACGAAACCGCTGCAGGCCTGTCGGTGCTGACGCTGCCAGTCAGTGGGCCGTAGGGCCTGGGATAAATCGACTCGATGTTCCAAGCGGCCCGTTGCTTGCTCAGTGGGTCGCAAGCTCGCGACTTTGCAGTCGACTCGCCGTTCCGCTCCGCGCATCTGTCGATCGACTTGTTTTTACACGGATCCTTAGTTCATCGCCGCAATGCGCTGCAGCGTCTCGGGATCGAGCGGCATCGTCACCCGCTCGTGGTCGACGCTGGGCATCGGCTTGCTTTGCAGCCGCAGCAGCCCTCGCTGCGCTTGCTGCAGTTCTTGCCGGATTTCAATGACTTCGACGCGCAGGCGCAGAATCTCGTCGCGGTCAATTTCAATCGACTGGCGCAAAAGTGCGACCGTGTTGGCCTGGTCTTCGGCCATGCGCTGGGCTTGCCGGCGCTGGTCCGCTTCGCTGCGCAGTAGCTCGACCACCACGGACATCGGCACCAGATGCTCTTTGCCGAGCAATGGCTGGCCTCCGTTGAGTGCCGCAGCCACCGGCGCCATGTGGCGCGCGACGATTTCGGCCTCCGACAAGGCGACCTGCGCGGGCGCGGACCCAGCCGTCTGGACCTGGACCGCGCGCACAATTGGCGGCAAGACCGCGGTCGGAGCCTGGACGTCCTGTGGCTCTTCGTCGGCACCGCGGCTAAATTGCCGCAGAGTCTCCAGCGCTTCTGGCGAGATGCGCCAGGTCTGGCCACCGTGCTTGGCATCGATGCGCACCGCGCCAGGCAAGCGCCCCTCGCCCAGCAGCCGCCGAATCACCTTGGGTTGCACGCCAATCAGGTCTGCCGCCTGTCGAATCGAGTACATCGCCGCCTCGCCTGGAGCCCACGCCGGGGTTACCGCGAGCGTAACCGGCCGTGGCCTTCGGTCAAGAAAACCGCTAGCCTCGCGTCGCGCCGCGCGGGCGCAGGTGGCGGCATGGGCTACGCGGTCAAGGAAGTCTACCTGACCATCCAGGGCGACGGCGGTCAGGCCGGCCGAGCGGCCGTGTTTTGCCGCTTTGCTGGCTGCAACCTGTGGTCGGGTAAGGAAAAGGACCGCGCCGCCGCAGTGTGCCGGTTTTGCGACACCGACTTCGTCGGCACCGATGGCCCAGGCGGCGGGCGTTTCCGCAGTGCCGACCGGCTGGCCGAGCGCGTCGAGCAGGTGTGGGGCAGCGCCGGTCAACCCCGCTGGGTCGTCTTCACCGGCGGTGAGCCGCTGCTGCAGTTGGACGAAGCGCTGATTGCGGCAGTCCACGCGCGCGGTTTTCAGATTGCGGTCGAAACCAACGGAACGGTGGTCGCGCCGGCCGGCATCGACTGGCTGACCGTCAGTCCAAAGGCCGGTGCGCCGTTGCGGGTGACCGCG
>CAXRHS010001007.1:0-4234 GCA_964230235.1 Myxococcota bacterium | reverse complement strand
ATTCGCAACTCGCGCTTCTTGTTGCGCAAGTCGCGAAACTGCAGCGCATCGCCTGCGCGCAACTGCTGGATCATCGCGACCGGCAGCACCACATGCGGACCGCGGGTTGGGTGACCCGGCCGCACCAACGCCACTTTGGCGGGACCGGTGACGTTGCCGCCCTCGTCGCGTTCGGGGCGCCAGTGCGCCGGTTTGGGCCCAGCCGCCAGCGGCCCGGTGCGCAACTTGGGACCGGGCAGATCGACCAGGATCGCCAACTGCCGACTGGCGCGTTCGCCTGCCGCGCGCACCGCCGCGGCCATCTTGCGCCATTGATCGGGGCCATCGTGGGCGGCGTTGAGGCGAAAACAGTCGGCGCCGGCGTGGACCAGCCGCAGCACCCAGGCCACGTCGCCCGCGGCCGGCCACGCCAGCGTGACCAGGATTGCGACATGGCGGCCCAGCGGCTGCGGGCCCAGCAGCGCCCGCGTATTGGCGTGCAAGTGGTCGGTCGACGCCTGCCAATCGGGGGCCTGCGCGGGGGCGACCCGCCGCGCCACCCCTTTGGCCCGCAGCGCCTCGGCCACTCGTTGCGCCACCGCGCCGACGGCCTGGGCGACATGGCCCTCGCTGCGGCCCAACGTCGACAGCCCAAAGCGCAGCAGGCGGTTCTGCAGCCCGCGGCGATCGGCATGGCGCCGCGCCACGTAGTGCACCAGGTTGACGCCGCCGGCGCGGTAGCGCGGGTCCAGTTCATCGAGCGCCGGTTGCGCCCGTCGCTCGGCGCGCACCAGTTGGCCGCGCAGGGTGGTCAACTCGGTGTGCAGTTGCTGTAATTCGGCGACGTCGTCGCTTGTTGGTCGCATGGGCGCCAGGGCCCGCGGGTGTCGGCCGCGTCTGTGCCTGCGCTGCCACGGTACGCCGACCGCCGCAGCCCCGCCAGCCCGCAAAACCGGGCAATGGGTGGTTTTTGGGGGGCCGTGCCATGGCGGTGTCATGGCGTGCGCGGCATGTCCCGGGCGGTCGCGCCGGCCAATCTGTGCGTTTGTCACGGCTTCTTCACGGCCTGCCCGCACGCCGGCCAATGGGGGCTTCCGGGCAGCCACGGCTGGCGTAGACTGGCCGCAAAGGGTCGCTGGCCTTGGGGCGGACGGCGGCCGGGGAGGCAGGCATGTCCACGAGTTTCGCCCCGATTTACGCGCTTTTGGCCGGCACTGCGATCGCGCTGCTGGCGGCGCTGGTCATCCTGTCGCTGCGCAACCTGCTGCGCCGCCGCGTGACCTGCCCGGTCCAGGGCACCGTCGCCGACATCGTGGTCGAAGAACACCGCCGGACGCCGTGGGACCGGCAGCCACAACTCGATGTGGTGCGGTGCTCGCTGGTGCGAGGCGACGTAGTGACCTGCGCCAAGGGTTGCCTGACCTGCCACGCGCTGGACGCCTGAGCGGGTCAGACCGAGGCGTGGTTCAGCGAGCAAGGCGTGACCACAGCCGCTGACCGCTTCGGACCACGTGCGCGCGGCCGGCGACTTGGGTCCCGCATACCCTGCGGGCGCGGCGCTGGTTGCGTTTCGCCTGGTCGGATCGCCGCGCCGCGCCGCCGTCAATCCGGTCGCAACTGCCGGCGACACCAGGCCAGGTTGTTCGCAGCGCGCCCCCGGTGCTGGCCTTGGGCCATGGCCCGGGCGAATCCGGCAAGCGCTTCGTCGCAGCGGCCCTCGCGCGCCAAGAGCACACCTCGCACCAAAGCATCGGGATAGGTCGGGTCGAGCGCGGTCAGTTCCGCCAGCAGCGCGAGTTTGCGCTCCAAGCGCAGGCCCTCGTGCGCTTCGACGCGAAAGCGCAGCAGCAGTGCGTGCAGGTCCGGGTCGAGCTGCGGCGGGTCTGGCACCCGCACCGCAAACTGCAACAACCGCGCCTGTGCCAGCGCCTGCACCACCAGGTCCGCCGGACGGTCCAGCGCCGCGCCGGCGTGCAATCGCTCCAGTCCGGTGTGCGCGAGCAGGGGCGCCAGACCCGGCGCCACCTGGCGCAGCGCTGCGCCTTGGGCCGTGTCGACCAGTTCGCGAACGGTCACACCGCGCGCTTGTGCCAGTCGGGCCGCCGCCGCAAACGCCGCGGCAACCTGCCGCCCCCATTGGACAGCCAGACCGCGCACGGCGTCGTTGCCGTGCGCCAGAGCCAGGCTGCGCAACCCTTCTTCAGCCCGACCTCGCAGTGCGCGAGCACCAGCGTCGGTTTGCACTTGCTGGGCGCCCATCTCCGCCTCGGCCGCCAACCAGCGTACGACGTCGGCCACGACCGCCGCCGCCGGGGTAGGCGCGGTCGGCAATGCGGCGGCGATGGCGGCCAACTGGTCCTGCCGGCGCGCGATTTCCGCCAACTGGCGGTCATCGGGCCGCCAGAACTGCAGCGCAAAGTCGGCCTGCACCGCGGGCTGGACGGATGGCGCTGCCGCGATCGCCACCGCGGCCGTGGCCAGCAGCAGGCCCAGCGTGGTCGCGACCAACCCGCGCGGCTGCACCAGGACCGGCTGGATGAGATCGCCCGCATCGGCGACCCCAGGCGGCGCTTCGGCCGCCTTTTCGGGCTCGGGTGGCGGCGGCTCACCCGCGGAAGGCTCGCTCACCGCGACCCCGCGCACTGCGCCGCCAGCCACCGCATCATCTTGGCGCTGGTCCAGCGCTGGCCGGCGACAAAGCGCGCGCGCACCCGGCCGTCTGCAACCACCCAGGTTTCCGGCAGCTTTTCGGTGCCCATGCGCAGCCGCAGCATCTTGGCGGGGTCGCCGTCCTGGCCCTGGGGATCGCGCACCCACAGCCCCATCGGTTGTGCGGCCGCCCCCAACACCTTGCGCAAGGTGGCGTCGGAAGCCGCCCAGTCGTCGTCGTAGGACACGGCAAGCACCTGGCAGTTGCGGCCATGGGCGCTTTGGGCGAGCGCCGCGATCTCCGGCAATTCTTCCAAGCACGGAGGGCACCACGACGCCCAGTGGTGGACCAGCACCGCGTCGTGGCCCGCCAACAGATCGGCGAGCGTCGCCGTCCCACCCCGGCCGTCTTTGGCCTGAGGATGCAGCTCGAGCGACGTCGCCAGTTCCGCCGCTGACAGCGGTCGGTCGAACAGCTCGGCGCCCAGTTCGGCGGCCATTCGCTGGGCGCGCTCGCCGCGCGCAGTTGGCGACCAGACATGCCAGGCCACCAGCGATGTGACGGCGATCGCGACGGTGGCCGCCAGCCAGCGCGGCCAGCGGGCGGCGATCCGGGGGTCCGGGTTGGGGTTTGGAGGCAACGAACTTTCCATGGTCTGCTCACCGCCCTGCAGCGGTCGGCCGATGGTAGCCGGTTTTGGCCGCGCTTCGCAGCTACCCAAGCGTTGGCGAAACGGGCAGCAGTGCGCCCCCCGCCGCGCCAGGCGGTTGACCACCACCCAACATGCAACGCCATCAGGGCCCGCGTGCCCGCCAGACCCGCATCGTCGCAACCATTGGCCGCGCTCCCGACGACGACTGGCCGACCTTTCTGGCCGACCTGTGCGAGGCCGGCGCCGACGTCCTGCGCCTCAATTTCTCGCACGCTGACGCAGACTATGCCAAGGAAGTCCGAGTGTTGGCATGGGCAAACCGCCCTACCGCCAACCTGGAAGCGCCGCGTTTCGCCACCATGGCCGACTTGCAAGGCCCAAAGTGTCGGATCGGCGTCGTGCCCGCAGACGGGCTGATGCTGGACGAGGGGGCGGTGGTCGCGTTGGTGCCGGAGCGAACCGGCGGCGAGCGGTCAGCGCAGCTGCCGCAGGTGTGCATTCCGGTGCCGGAGCCGACTGCCACCTGTCTGGTCGCCGGCCTGCGCAACTGGCTCGCCGATCACCCGGATGGCCAGCCGACCGTGCTTTTTGGCGACGGCGACTTGATCGTGCAGGTCGAGGGCTTGCGCGGCGACGCCGTGCTGGCGCGGGTCGTCGCGGGCGGCGTGCTCGGCAGCAAGAAGGGTCTGACGGTGCGCGAGATCGATCTCGATCTCGACCCGTTTCCCGACAAAGACCAGCGCGACCTGCAGTTTGCGCTGGCGCAAGGCGTCGATTTCGTGGCGCTGTCGTTTGTGCGGACGCCAGATGATCTGCACCGCGTGCGCGCGTTCGTGCAAGCGAACCTGCCGGCGGAGGCGGCGCCGCCGCAACTGGTCGCCAAGATCGAGACCCTGGCGGCGGTGCAGGACATCGATGCGATCCTGGGCGCCGCGGACGGCATCATGGTGGCG
>CAXRHS010001006.1:0-2236 GCA_964230235.1 Myxococcota bacterium | reverse complement strand
CGTCGATCCGCCCGAAAAGCCGCACACGCCCGCGGTGCAGGTCAGCTTGGCGGCGTAGTACTCCTGACCACTAGCCTTGTCTTTCTCGTTGACGTACGGGCAGTCGGCGTCGTTGGCGCACTTGTAGACGGTGTCCTTGGGGTTCAAAAAGCAGATGGCTTTGGCGTCGTCGGCGGTCAGCGTGGCACTTTTGCCGAACGGATCCACGCTCGGCGCCATGGTCGGCGGGTCTTTGTCGCTGTACGAACCAGGCAACTGGTGCTGCACCCCAAAGAAGTGACCTTGTTCGTGGATCGCCACGCTCAGGATGTCCATCAGGCCGCCGCCGATCGACCCCGGATCCGCGACCCACTTGTACTGATAGCCGTTGAAGGCGATGTCGGCCTCGAAGATGGCGCCGTTGTTGTAGGTGATGGGCGAGGTGACGCCGAGCACGTACTGGCCGAACTTCCAGGCGCTGGTCTCGATCCACACCAACTCGTTGCGGCCGTTGGTGTTGTAGCCCATCGGCGCGACGTTCAAGTTGTTGGCGGCCGGGCAGTCGCTGTCGGCCTTGCAGGTGGTGTTCTTGTCAAAAAGGCACTTGCCTTGCGCGGTGTTGCAGTGGTAGCCCTCGGTAAACTTGAGGGCCGTGCAGGTCTGCGCCATCCAGCCCTTCCAGCCGGCGCGCAACTGATCCTTGCAGATGTCGTTCTTGACGTCGGGCGAGCAGGCCGGGTGCAAGTAGTATGAGACATTGTTGGAGAACCACCGCTGGATGGTCTTGGACGTCGGCGTGGTGGTCGAGACGGCAAACGCCCACGACAGCGACGGCAAGGACACCAGGGCGACCACCGCAGCGGCGGCGCACAACCCAGGGGCGCGGCCAGACCGCCACCACAAACTTGCTTGCATGGGAGTCCTGGAGGCTAAGGGAAAGGGGTTTCGCTACTTGGCGACGGTCGGCGCTTTGGCCGGCGGGGCCTTCGGCTGACTGGCGGCGGCCTTGGCGGCGTCGGCGACGTAGGTGGCGACCTCGGCGCGGAACTCGTTGAGCGTGCGCACGATGGCGACGGCCTTGGGGGCGGCCTGCATGGCGCCGGTCTGCGGATCGCGGCGCAAGAATTGCACATCGGGCAGTT
Organism: Myxococcota bacterium; assembly: GCA_964230235.1. Taxonomy (GTDB): domain Bacteria; phylum Myxococcota_A; class UBA9042; order UBA9042; family UBA9042; genus SXRM01. The sequence continues at coordinate 1,115 of CAXRHS010001006.1, read as the reverse complement.
CGCGGGTCACTGTTTTTTGGCCGGTCGGCAAGGTCTTGACTGCAAACTTGCCCTGCGGTCCCCCAGATACTACGTGCGACTCGCTGTTCTTCTCAAGGATGACAACGGTCTCCTCGCCCGCAGCGAAAGTCGGCATGCCGGGAACGTGGACCGTGATGCCGTCGGCCGTGGTGCCGCCGACATGCATCCACGCAAAGCGTTTGCCGGCGAGCCGGGCGTCGCCCTTCCACACTTCGGCGACGTCGAGGCTGATTTCGGTCCACACGCCGCGGCCGTCTTTGCGGCGGTCGAGCACGCGCGTGCCCGCTACCTTGCCGTACAACACCACATCCGCGGTTGTGACCAGCGCCTTGAGATCGACTTGCAGCACCGTCATGGCCGACGCAGGCGCGGATTGCAGGCCGGTTGCCACTGCGGCGCTGGCGACCGCGACCGCCAGCACCATGGAACGCATCGAAAAGCTTGTCATCGTCCACCTGCGGGCGCACCAAGGCGGTAGCCGCACCCCCGCAGTATGCCGCAGCGCCGCCGCGCCGTCCAAGGCGAAATGTGAAGGCTTGCGTTTTCGTCCGGTTGGCAGGATCAGAACACCGCCCAGGTCGCCTTGGCCACCACGCTGGTCGCCGCGATGGCCCAAGGCTGCGCTGCCAACGTTTCCTGCCATACGACAAACAGGTCGCTCGCTTGCGTCCAGGTCCAGCGCAGGCGCAGTTGCGCGATGAGTTGACGCTGCACGTGGTTGTAGCCGCCGTAGCCGTCGAGGTTGAGGTCAGGCGACAGCCCGAGCGCCAGCCGGCCGTTGACCACCAGTGAGTCAAAACTGTCTGCCGCGGCCGGCATTTCGACGCGGTGCCACTCGCCACCGAGCTCGACCCGCAGACGCTCGCTCGCGCGCAAGGTGATGCTGCCGCCAGCGCCGGTGTCGGTACCCCCGAACAGGCGACCTCTGCCGGCACCAAACCCGACCACCAACCGGTTGACCACTGGGCTGCTGAACTCCACTCCGCCGCCGCTGGAGCCATAGCCACCGGCCGCCACCGCCGCGCCGGCCCCAAAGGTAAACGACTGCAGCGCGGTAATCGCGGCGATTTCGCCGGCGGCATTGAGCGACCACC
>CAXRHS010001005.1:0-2082 GCA_964230235.1 Myxococcota bacterium | reverse complement strand
ACCGCATTGACGCGAATCCCGGCCGTCGCCCAGCGCAGCGCGTGGACGTACACGTGCTCACAGTAGAAGCCGCCGGCGAGCGTGCTGGTCGCGACAGGCAGGCCGGTCGCGCTCTCGCCCAGTGCACGGTCGCGCCAGTTGTCGAGGACGGGGAGGTGCACCGGCGGCATCGCGGCACCGGCCAACCCGGCGCAATGCGCGCAACCCTAGCACACGCCGGCGATGCTGCCACGCCGCCGGTTCGGCCGATCGGCTTGCCTTCGCCCGTGCGCTTCGCTACAACGCCGGGTGCGCGGCACCTCGCCTGCGCCCGGAAAACCGCCATGATCGCCCGAATCCTGCCCTTGTTGGGCGCCGCCTGCCTGGCCATGCTGGTCAGCTGTGGCAAAGAAGAGCCTGCCGCGGCTGCCGGTCCGCCCGCCACCTTCTGCAAAGACGGCGACCGGGTCTGCAAAGGCAACTACCAGGCGACCTGCACCGGCGGCGGCACCGCGTACGCCCTGGTGTTCTGTGGCGACAAGACCTGCCAGGGCGGCGAGTGCAAGCCGACCGTGTGCCCCAAGAACCAGAAGACCTGCGACGGCAAAACGGCGGTGCTGCAGTGCCCGGCCGACGGCCTGACCGAGGCCACCACCCTGGTCAAGTGCAAGACTGCCAGTCCCATCGAAAGCTGCACCGACGGCGCCTGCCTGCCGAACGCCTGCAAAGCCGACGAGGCGCGCTGCGGCGACAAGACGCTGTTTGTGTGCACCAAGGGCCTGTGGGCGCAAACACCGTGCGCCAGCAACCAGTTTTGCGACGCCGCCGCCAAGGCTTGCAAAGACCGCGTGTGCACGCCGACCCAGCAGCAGTGCAAGGACAGCAAGACCAGCCAGGTGTGCGACGCGGTCGGCGCGACTTGGGCCGACAAGGCGTGCCCGGCAGGGCAGGGCTGCTTTGACGGCGTCTGCCACACCATCGTGGCCGCTGCGGCGGGCGCCAAAGATGCGACCTCGGGCGGCACCGCCGATGCGCCCAGCGGCGAGACCAGCGACAGCGTGTCCGTCGGGACCGGCGACACCCTGGTCAAGCCCAAGAAAGACGTCGACCTGGGCGTGCCCGATGTGTTCAAGGTCACCCTTGGCGACACCAAGTCGGCCGGCCCCAACGACCAGGAACTGTCGATGGATTTTCCGGGCGCGAGCTTCTTGCCGGTGCTCAAGGCGCTGCAGATCTCGGGCAACAAGGACAACATCATCATCGAGGTGCAGATCGGGCCGATCGAAGACTTTCAGACTGGCACCTTTACCCAAGTGGGCGGCGAGGCGGGCGAGACGCTGGTCAGCATGGGCGACGGCAGCGGCCGGGCCGGCGGCAAGCACCCGTGGCAGTCGGCCGACTACGACATTGAGTTGACCACGTTTGAAGACACCGGCGGGCGCGTCATCGGCAAGTTCAGCGCCGAACTGGTCAACGGCAAGCAGAAAAAGTACCTCAAGAACGGCGTGTTTGACATCAAGCGCAATTGATGTCCACCGTGGCCGACAGCACACCAGAGCCAGCGAACCCGAGCGAAGCGGCACCCAAAAAGGCGCTGCCGGAGACGCTTTTCATCCAATCGAGCGCCGAAGAGACGCGGGTGGCGCTGCAGGCCGGGTCGCAGGTCGTCGAGTTGCAGGTCGAGCGCACCACCGGTCGCGGGTTGTCGGGCAACCTGTATTTCGGCCGCGTGCAGCGGGTTATCGCCAGCATGGACGCGGCCTTTGTCGACATCGGCCTGGACCGCGCCGCACTTCTGCACGCCGCGGATGTGTGGGCGCCCGATGCGCCCGGTCGCGACGACGACGATGAGCCGGCCGGCGAAACGCCGCTGCGTCGCTCGTTTCGGCCGATTGGCGAGCTGTTGCAGCAGGGCCAGGGCATCCTGGTGCAGGTGGTGCGCGAACCGGTGGCCAAGAAAGGCCCGCGGGTCACCACCTATGTCTCGCTGCCCGGTCGCAACGCGGTGCTGTTGGCGCGCGAGCCGCAGGTGGGCGTCAGCACAATGATCGACGACCCGGCCGAGCGGGCGCGGCTGCAGGCGATCGCCAAGAAGTACCTGCC
>CAXRHS010001004.1:0-7689 GCA_964230235.1 Myxococcota bacterium | reverse complement strand
GTGCTGGCGCTGCGCACCCGCGAGGTCGCCGGGCTACTTGTGCTGTTTGCATTGCTGTGCGCGGTGGTGTTCGCGTTCGGGTTCTTGCGCCAGGGCCGCGCCGCCCAAGAGCAGTTGCCGGGCGTGCTGTGGGTGACGCTGCTTTTCACCAACACGCTGGGGCTTTTGCGGCTGTACTGGCCTGAAGACGAGGCCGGCGCCCTGCCGCTGGTCGCGCGCACAGTGGCCGGATCAGCGCCGCTGTTTTGGTCCAAGGTTTTGCTGCAGTTGTGCTTTTCGGCGGTGGTGTGTGTTCTTCTGGTGCCAGTCGTGGCCCTTTTCCTCGACGCTCGCGTGGCGCAGCCGCACTGGATTGCGCTGGCGCTGGCGCTTGGTCTGGTCGGTCAGGCCGTTTTCGGTGCGCTGTGCGCAGGGCTGCTGGCCCAGGTCCGGCTGCGCGAGGTGCTGTTGCCCTTGGTGCTCTATCCGCTGACCGCGCCGCTTTTGCTGGGCGGGGTACAGGTGTCGGCGCTGGCGGTCGACGGCGCGCAATTGCCTGAATTACAAGGCTGGCTTGTGCTCATGGTTGGGTTCGACGCGCTGGGCGTGCTACTGTGCCCGTGGCTGTTTGGCCGCGCGACCGCGTAGGTACTTGAAAACACATGGCTAATTCGCGTCAGCTCCCCGGTCTTTCCCTTGCGCTTTTGGCCGCCTTCGGGTGGTTGTGCGCCGCGATTGGCTGGGTGCTGTGGGCGACCCCGGCCGATGAGGCACTCGGCATTGTCCAAAAGATCTTCTACATCCACGTCGGCGCGGCGTTTGCCATGCTTTTGTGCCTGGTTGCCGCCTCGGCGGCCGCCGCGGTAGACCTGCTGGCGCCGTCGCCGCCGGTCGACGCCTTTGGCCGCGCGTGCACCGAAGTGGGGCTTTTGTTTGCGCTGGTGGTGCTGACCAGTGGGCCGCTGTGGGCGCGCAAGTCGTGGGGCGCCTGGTGGACCTGGGAGCCGCGGCTGACCTTGACACTGCTTGCCACGCTTTTGGCCGCCGCGGTGCTGGCCGTGCGCGCAATGGCCGGCGCAACGGCTGGCCGGCGTATCGGCAACGCCTTGGCGGTGTTGGCTGGGCCAACCAGCTACCTGATTCACATCGCCGTGCAAAAATGGGGTGGCACCCACCCGCAGGTCATCCAGGGTGGCGGCATCCAGTCGTGGCAGATGCGGGTGGCGTTTTGGGCCAGCGTGGCCGGGCTGCTGGCGGTGGCGTTTGCGCTGGTGGCCTTGCGGGCGCGCTCGCTGCGGTTGGCCGATGACCTGGCAGCGTTGCAACTGGAACGGCAAGCGGCGACCCTGCGCAAACGGCGCGCGGCGACCGCGGGGGCAAACGATGGGCAGTTGGCAGTTTCGTAGACCGGTCGCCGCGCTGGCGGTGGCGGTTGCGCTTGGCGTTGCGACCCTTGGGTGGGCCGACGCACCGGCGCCGCAACAGGCTCCTGGGCGCGACCTCAGCGCCTACAAAGAAGAAGCGCTGCCTGGTGGCGTTCTGGCCGGCGCAGCCTACCTGCTGTTGCTGGCGCTGATCGGCGGCTACGCGGCTTGGACCGGCAAGAAAGTGACGGCGTTGCAGTCGCAGGTCGACGCCCTCGGCGCGCCAGGTGCAGGGGATAGGCCGTGACCAGCGCCCACGTGTTCTACATCCCGACCCTTTTGCTGGTTGGGGTCGCGATCGGCATGGCAATTGGCCGCAAGCTTTTGCTTGCTGAACAAGCTGCCGAACGCCGCCGCGCCGAGCGCATGCGCGCCCTGGATGCGCCGCCGGGCTGAACAGCGCTACTTCTTTTCGGTTTTTTCGTCGTTTTTGGCGCCGGCGCTGCTTTCGCGCACCGTGCTCGCCTGCGCCGAAAAATGCCGGTGGCGCACGCGCGCAACGTCCTTGACTTCGCGCGGGTTGCTCTGCGAGGTCAAGTCGCTCATGGTGCTCATCACATGCTGGGCGGACCGCCGTGTGAACGGATTGAGAGTCAACGAGATGCCCGACCGCTCGGGCTTGGCCGGCTTGGGCGGCTCAAGCTCGCGGTGAATCGGCACCATGACCGTGCCCACGCTGTCCACGCGGCGCACCGGCGTGACCCGGTCCATGCTGTCGGGCGGTTCCGCTTCAGCGGCTGGGTCTTGGGTGGGGTCGGCCATGGATCCTCGTGGACCGGCACGGGCGCGGTCGTTCGATCAGTTGAAAAGCCAGGTCAGGCCGACGCCGCCGCGGATCTGGTTGTTCAAGATGCTGTGCAACTGATCGTACATCGGCCGACCCTTCTCGAACGCAAAGTCCATCTCGACTTTGCCCCAGATGTTCAGGGCCTTGCTGTACATGATTTCGCCCTGCAGGCCGAGTGGCAGCTGGCTGCTGGTGGCGCGCTCGGTGGCGGTCTTGGTCAACTTATCGCTGCTGAAGCGGTACTGGCCATACAGCGAGAAAGCCGAGGCATCGCCGAGCAAGAGGGAGGCAATGGCCTTGGCTGTCACCGTGAACGAATTGCGCTCGTCCGTGCCCATGCCACCGCCGACACCACCCATCGCCGCCACCGCAAAAGCATTGGTGCCGGCCAGGCGGTAGGTGCCCTGCAGCTCGAATTCCGTCAGGATGTGGGCGATGTTGCGGATTTCCAGGCCGCCCTGGAGATTGTCGATGACGCCCGCCGAGATCCGCATCTCGGCCAGCGCCGGCAGGCCCACGCCAATCTGGATGGTGCCCAGGCCGGGATCGTTGACATGCGCGCTGGTCGGGTTGCTGCGCCGCACCACTTTGGGCGCCGCCGGCGGAATGACCTTGGCATCGATCGACACCACCTGGCCCGGTTCCACCCGCACGTCGTGGCTCTCGACCGCCGCGTCCGGGCCGTCTGTACGCACTTCGACCTTGTGTGGGCCGGTGCTCAGCTCGACCGTCAGCGGGGTATCGCCGCGAATCTCGCCGTTGATGTAGACCTTGCCTTTCTTGCCCGGCGGCACCGTGACCTTGATCTTGCCCATGGCCAACAGCTCGATCTTGACCTCGGTGGTCTTGGTGGCCTCGACCGCCACGGTCTTGGTCTGCGCCGCGTAACCGTCGGCCGTGACCTGGACCTGGTGATTGCCCGGCTGCAAGCCGTCGAACTGGCACGGCGTCTTCTTGACTTCGCCGTCGCCCAGCCGCGCTTTGGCATTGGGCACGTTGCAAACGACCGACAGCGATCCCTTGGTGGCGGCGACTTCGGCCTTGGGGCTAAGCTGCAAGGTCTTGGTCTCGCCCGACTTGACCGTCACGGTCTGACTGGCCTTGGGAAAGCCGGGGGCATGGCACTCGACCAGGTGCTCGCCGGGCTTGAGCCCCGCGACCTTGGCTGGCGCCGGACCCTTGTCTTCGCCGTCGACGCTGATCTTGCCGCCCGGAGCGTCGCACAGCACCGTCAACTCGCCTGGGGCGGGCGGCGCCGGCGCCGCGGGCGCAGCAGCAGGTCCGGCGGGCCCAGTAGCGGGGCCGGTCGGCGCGGCTTCTGGCGGCGGGGCATTGGGTTCGAGCGTGCCAGACACGGTCTCGCGCTTGCCTTCGCCAACGGTGACGGTCTTCTTGAACGGCTTGTGCCCGTCCAGGACCAATTCGACCTCGTACAGGCCCGGTTCCAAGTTTTCGACCAACTGTGGTGCCTTGCCTTTGGGTGCGCCGTTGACCTTGACGTCGGCGTTGGCGGGCGTGCTCGACACCAGGATGGCGCCCTTGGCTTTCTCTTGGGCCTTGAGCGCGATGTCAAACGACGCCGTCTGGTTCTCTTTGAGTTCGGTCCATTTCTCCCACGAGACGTAGCCGGGCTTGCGCACCACGACCTGGTGGCGACCCGGCGACACCGAGACCTTGACCGGAATTTTGCCCTTGACCTCGCCGTCGACCACGACTTCGGCACCGGCCGAGGCGGCGTCGCCGGACAGGTCGAGCGTCGCTGGCACGATTTTGCGCACCAGTTCGAACTTGAAGGTCATCTCCTTGGGTCCGATGGTCCCGATCTCGGTCTTGTCTTCGTAGCCGGCGGCCTTGAGCAAAAGCTTGACCGCGCCTTGCGGCACCTTGACCTTCTTGAGCGGGGTCAGGCCCAAAAGCGCGACCGGCGCCGGTTCGATGACCGACACTTCGGTTCCCGGCGGGTCGGTGTCGATGTTGACCGCCGTCAGCTTGGGCTTGGGGGCTGCCAACGCCGCGGTGGTGAAAAGCGCGGCGACAAGGGCCAGAATCGGAGTCAAGGGGCGCAGCGTCGGCATCGGTCGGCGTCTCCGGCGGGCGGGTAGACCCGCAAAGGGCGGCCGATCGTACCGCGGCGCTGCCGGCAGGGCAATTTGGAAGCTGCGCTACGGGTGCGAAACCGCGATGACGGGTTGGCTGGACGGTTGCTGCTGGCAGAGCCTGGGTCGGGATCGGGGTCGGACCCAGGGTCAGAGACAGAGACAGGGTCAGAGACAGAGGCAGGGACAGGGACGCAGGCAGAGACAGAGTTAGCGGCCAACACGTGACAAAACCACGACAAGACCAAGCTGCACATACTTTTCCTCCGCGTTGGAGAGGCCGACTATGCGGCTGCGTCCGGTTGGCCGCCGGCTTGACCTTCGCAGGCATACTAGCGCACGATGGCGACATTGCCGCCGCCATCAACTTTTGCGACGGCGGCAGCCACCAAGGGGCTGGTGGACATGTCCTTGCTGATCCGCACCTGTCCTGCCTGCGGCGCGCAGACTGAAAACGACCACTGTCCGGCCGACGGCACCCGCACCTTGCAGATGCAGGCCCTGCGGCCCGACGCGACCCAGCTTTTCGCCGGCGAACTGATCGCCGACCGGTACCGGGTGACCGAGGTGCTCGGCCGCGGCGGCTTTGGCGCCGTGTACCGGGCGGTCCATACCGGCACCCGCCAGGCCGTCGCGCTCAAGCTTTTGCACGTGCGCGACGCCGCCGATGGCGGCTTTGACGAAATTGACGCCCGCCGCTTTTTTCGCGAGGCCGAAATCACCGCCAGCCTGCGGCACCCGAACACGGTGCGGGTGTTCGACTTGGGCCAGACCGAGCGCGGGGCGCTCTACCTCGCCATGGAACTGCTGGAAGGCGACACCTTGGAGGCCCGCTTGCGCAAGTTCGCCCTGGCCGGGCAGTGGCTGCCGCTGGACGAGGTCATTCGCATCGCAAGTGACGTCCTGGGCAGTCTCGCCGAGGCGCACGACCGCGGACTGGTGCACCGCGACCTCAAGCCCGCCAACCTGATGCTGACTTCCGTGGCGGGTGAGGCGGTGACCAAAGTGCTCGATTTCGGCATCGCGCGCCAACAGGGGTCGTCGTTGACCAGCGGCAACGCCGCCGTCGGCACGCCGCAGTATATGGCGCCCGAGCAGTGCATGGGTCAGTCGATCGACGGCCGCGCCGACCTGTATGCGCTGGGGATCATCCTGTTTCGCTGCCTGGCCGGGGTGTTGCCGTTTGACGATGGCAATCCGATGACCGTGATGATGAAACAGGTGGCCGAGCCGGCGCCCGATCTCGTCGCGCGCGCCAGTCAACGGGTGCCGCCGGCGGTCGGCCGCGTCGTCGGCCGCGTGCTCAGCAAAGACCCAGCCGACCGCTATGCCGATGCGCGGACGATGCGGTCCGCCTTGCTGGCCGCGCTGACAGAGCCCAGCAACGAGGCGATCGCCATGGATACGGCCAAGACGCCCGGGCCAGGGCCGGTCACTGAGTCGTTGCTGCTGATGCCGACGCCGCACACTGGTGCCACCCCGTTGTCGTTGGCGAATGCGGCGGTGGTCGCGCCTGCGCCCGCAGTGGCACCTGTGCCGGCACCGCAGGCGGCCACGACGTTGTGGCCCGCGCGCTGGCGGCCGAACGGCTTGGTCCGGGCACTGGCGGCACTGGCGGTTGGCGCGATCGCGGCCACGGCATCGTGGCTGGCCCAACCCGCGCCGCCAAGCCCGCTGCAGGCGGTGGGGTTGCCGCCGGCCGCCGCCGCGACCGTTGCTGCCGCAACTCCGGTACCGTCAAGCGCAGTGGCGCCTGCCGCTGCGGTGCCCGCGCCGGCCGCACCGCTTGCCGTGGCGACAACCGCTGCGGTGGTGCTTGAGCAGCAGGCGGCACCCCCACCTGCCGCCGAGTTGGCGCGCAAACCGCCGCGCAGCCCGTCCGCGCGCGTCCGCGCACCCGAGACCAAGCACTATGTGGACTAGGCGCGGGCTTGCAGTGGTGTTGTGTACGCTGCTGGCCGCGCCGTCGCCAGCCGCAGCAGCCGGCAACGGCCGGGCGGCGGTCGAAAAGGCGCTCGCGGAACAGGGCGAGGCCGAGTACGCCGCTGGCCGCTTCAAGCAAGCCGCCGTGTTGTTTCACCGGGCGTTTGAGCAGCGCCAGGACGTCGGTTACCTGTACAGCGCCGGTCGCGCCGAACAGCAAGCGGGCCTGATCGACGAGGCGCAGGCGACCTACGCCACCGTGCTGCGCTTGGCGCCCAAAGGGTCGGAGTTCGCGCGCAAAGCCCGGCTGTACCTGGACGCCATCAAAGCGCAGCGCCAGCCGCCACCGCCGGCCGCGCCACCGCCCCAGCCGCCGGCCGCGCCGGCACCTGCACCACCGACCGAACAACCCCAAAGCGCGCCATCGCCCGGCGCGGTGACACCGACCGCCAGCCCTGCTGCGTCGGCCACGCCGACCGGCGCCGCAGCCGCACCCACGCCAACTGGCGTTGCCGAGCACACACCGTTTGCGGCTGCGGCTGCACCTGCCGCTGCGCCGGTCCCCTCGGAAGACGCCCCGCGCGCCGGGTGGTGGTTCCTGGCTGGCGGCGCCGCGCTGGCGGTGGGCGGGGCCGGCCTTGCCTGGTCGACCTGGCGCGATGTGCGGCGCTTGGACGAAGCGGTTGCCACGGCGCCCGCGGCGACCAAAGTGCAGGCCGCAGCCGACTACAAGGCGGCCGCGCAGCAATCGAAGGCACCGATTGTCGGCGGGTGGGTCGCTGCAATTGTGGGCGTCGCCGCCAGTGCGTACGGCTTCTGGTCGCTGCGCGGATCGGTCGACGGCCCGGGCGTGGTCGTGTTGCCTGGCCCGGACGCAGGCGCAGCCGTGGTGGTCCGGTTCTAGCGAACGATTGGCACGGGCCTTGCATGGCCAAGCAGGCACGGCGGCCCACCTTTTCAGGAGTCCACCATGATTCGTTTTGAGCGGCATGGCCTCGCAATCGGGCTGGCGGTGTGGGCTTTCGCTTGTGTAGAGGATCCCAACAGGCACGACGGCATCCTCGCGGCAGGCACCGAGACTGGCGGTGCCGACGGCGTGGTCAGCGCGGCCGACGGCGACGCGGCCACCGGCGGCCCAGACAGCGCAGCGCCGATTGATGCCGACGCGGATAGCACGGCAGCGGCCGCTGCGGATGCCGAAACGCAGGACACGTCCAGCGACAGCGACGCCCAGCCGGCCATCGATGTGGACGCGGTCGCTGGCGATGCGGTCGATAGCGAGACCCCGTGTTCGCCCGCTACCTGCAACGACGGCAACCCTTGCACCGATGACGCCTGCGACAAGGCCAAGGGCTGCGTCGCCGTCGCCAATGCCGCCACCTGCACCGATGGCGACGCCTGCACGGCCGGCGATGCGTGCAAGGACAAAGCCTGCGCGGCCGGCACCACGGTCACCTGCTACGACGGCAACCCGTGCACG
>CAXRHS010001003.1:0-4015 GCA_964230235.1 Myxococcota bacterium | reverse complement strand
AGTGAGCCAATCCGTGCACCGCGAGGAACTACTGGAAATACTGGACGATCTGCAGCACGATCTCGGCAAGCACTTGCTGCTGCCGGTGGCGCTTTTGCCCGTCGGTGCGCCCGATGCGCAGGTACGCGACGCAGTTGCCCGCGGACTGCGGCAGATCGCCGTCTGGCAGCGGTTTGGCCAGCGTGCGGGTGCAGAACTTCGCCAAGATCCGGGGTTTGTTGAGGTTGACGCGTGCGTGGCGCGCGCAATCGGGTGGGTAGGCGCACCGGTGGTTGATCGGGCCGCGGTCCACGCTGATTTCGCTGCGGTTGGGCAGGCCTTGCGCGCATGGCGATCGCAGGTGGCCGGTGGGTGAGCGCGGTCCGGGTCCAGCGCGGGTGCTGCTGGTCGACGATGGGGCGCTGTACGCACAGACCCTGACCGGCATGGCCGACGTGCGGCTCGTCGAGGTCAACGGCAAGGCGCGCGCCGGCGATGGACCGGAGGCGCTGGCGTGGCTGCAGCACCACCGCGGCCAAGTCGACGTCGTGCTGCTCGATGTGCAGTTTGAGGTCGACGACGATCGCTTGCTGGTGCTGGATGCCACGGCCTCGCCGCGCAAGACCCGGCGATTTCAGGGCGTGGCGATCCTGCGCGAGATCCGCCAGCGCTGGCCTGATCTGCCGGTGGTCCTGCTGACCGAATTGCAGGACCTGTCGTTGGCCGAGGCAGCGGCCGACGTTTCTGCCACGCCGGTGACGTACTTTGCGGGGGCGGTCGATGCGGACAGCTTGCGGATTCGGATCTGGTCCGCGCGCGCCGAGGCGACGCAACCGCTCGAAGATGAGGGCGTATTTTGGGGCCGGGATCCGGCGATGCGCGCGTTGCGGCATCGGTTGGCGGTGCTAGCACGCGGCGGCCTGCCGGTCGTCATCGAAGGCGAGACTGGCACCGGCAAATCGCACCTTGCGCGGGCATTCGTGCACCAGAACAGCGGCCGCCGCGGGCCATTTGTCGCCGTCGACGTCGCCACGCTGCCAGTCGATCTGGTGCCGGCGACTCTTTTTGGCGCGTTGCGCGGCAGCTACACCGGCTCGGTCGCCGACCGCAAAGGCGCGTTCGAGGCTGCGCACCGGGGAACGCTGTTTTTGGATGAGATCCAAAACGTGCCGCTTGACGTTCAAAAACAGCTGCTTCGCGTGCTGCAGGAGGGCAGGGTGCAGCCGCTCGGTGCGGTCGCGGAGACGGCGGTCGACGTCAAGCTGGTGGTCGCCGCCAACGTCCCGCTGGCTGAGTTGGTGGCCAGCGGCAAGTTCCGACGCGATCTGTACATGCGACTGTCGCCCGCGACCCGGGTGACCGTGCCGGCGCTGCGCGACAGGCGGGGCGACTATGCGCTGCTGCTGCGGCAGTTGACCGTGGCCAGCGCCGCTCGGCCCGCAGTGGGTAGCCTGCTCGCCGAAGTGGCTTCTGCGATGGGCTTGCGGCGCGGTGCCGGTCTTCGGCTGGTCATTGGTGGCGACTTGCGGCAGCCACCTGCGGGCGATGTTCTGGAACTCGGCTTGCCCGAGACGGCGTGGCGGGCGATCGCGCGCCATCCTTTTCCCGGCAACCTGCGCGAGATGGCGATGCTGGCCGAGAACCTTGCCAGCTTTACGCTGTTTTCGGCAGCCGAAGCGTCGCGCGCCGGCGTCGCCCTGCACCACGGTCGGCTGCAAATCGACGGCGGGCTGGTCAGCGAGTTGCTGGCGAGCGTCCCCGATCCAACGCCAAGCGCGGTCGCGCGAAACACCGTTGCCGTGCAGATCGCGCCGGCCGCGACGCTCAGCCAAGGGGCGGTCGCCGTCGAACGGCAGGTGCTGGAGCAGCTGTTCAGCCGGTGCCAGGGAGACCTTGGCGCGATGGCCGAGCTGCTGCTTGGCGATCGCCAACGGGCGCGCGCCGTGCAATTGCGCCTCAATCAGTTGGGCTTGAGCGTGCGCGACTTGCGCGCGGCCGGAGAGCCGTGATCACGGCGCTGGCCCTGGGGTCGGCGACGGCGCTTGCGCCCCTGTCGCTTGCGGACGCCGCGACGACCGTGTGTGCCGAGGTGCCCGCGGATTCCGAAGCCAGTCGAGCGCTGGCCGCGACGCTGCAAGCCAAGGCCCGCAGACTGCGCGAGGGGCGCGACCTCGGCGGCGCTGCGGCTGCTTTGCGCATTGCGGTCGCGGTCTCGCCACGGGATGCGCTGCTGTGGCACGAGCTCGCGCAACTGGAAGTGCTTTTGGGTTCACCAATGGCCGCCGAGGCCGCCTGGCGGCAGGCGATTGTCGTTCAGCCCGACTATGCAGCGGCGCGGCTGGCGTTCGCCGAGTGGCTGGCGCAACGCAGCCAGGGGGCCGACTTGGATCGCGCGGCCGATTTGGTGCAGCGGGCCCAGCGCGAGCCCGGCGCCGCATGCCTGTCCGCGCGCATCGCAGCCTTGCGCGGGGTGTGCGACGAAGCCGACCGCGCTTTGGCGGAATGCGTGCGGTTTCCTCCGCGCCGGCCAGCCAAAGTGCCGGCAGCCGATCTTCACCTTGCGCGGGGGCGATGTCGCTTTGCGCGCGGCGAGTACGACGCGGCAGAGGCGGCTTGGGAGCAGGCACAGGCAGCTGGCGCAGACGTGGCGGCATTGCTGGCGCAGCTTGACGAGGCGCGACGCAAGGTCGCCGTCGAGGCCCAGCCCGAGGGCCGCAAGGCAATGGCAACGGTCGTCGAACTGGCCCGCGCGGCTTTGCAAGCGCTGGATCGCGGCCAGGAACCCCCCGACCGCGGCCTGGAGCGGGCGGTGGTGAGCGCGCCCGCCGTGGGGGTCGGGCATCTGGCGCTCGGCGAGATCGCGATGCTGCGGGGGCAGCGCGATCGCGCAGAGCTGCACTTGCTGCGCGCCCAGGCGCTACCGCTTGCCGATTTGGACCGCGCGCGCACGCTGCGCTCCTTAGGTCGGCTGTGCGCCACGGCCGCCCCGTCGCCGCGCTGGGCGGAGGCGGCGGCGCACTGGTCGGCAGCGTCGCCCCTGGCCGATTTGCCGAGGGGCGACCAGCTGTTGTGGCTAGAAGCCCTGCGCAGGACTGGCCAGCTGCGGGCGGCTCACAAGCTGGTTACGGCCATGATCACCCAACTGGCCGAAGGGGGCGGCTTGCCGCAACCAGATGTCGAGCGCGAACTGCGCGCCCACAAGCGGGCGATTGAGGCAGTGGGCGGGGGCAAGGGCGCGGACGACTGGCTCGGGGTTGACGTCGCCGAGCCCGCCGGGCCGCGCGCGCGTGCTCGCGCGCTGGCGCGCGCCGATCGGCTGGTGGAAGCGGTCGCTCTTGCGCAGGCTGCGCTGCGCGCCGACGGCCAGACGCCCGAGCTGTGGCGCGATCTCGCCCACTATCAGCGCGCGATGGGGGATGGGCAGGCTGCGCGCGAGTCGCTGCGGCGATCGCTCGAATTGCGCGAGTCGCAAGGGGAGGTGCACTGGGCGCTCGCCCGCTGGCTGGTCGAGGCAGGCGAGGATCTGTCGGCGCGCCGACACCTGGCGCGGGCGGAGGCGCTGGGCATCGCAGCCGCTGTGCCGCAGGCCGTCCGGGCCGACCTGGGCGACTATGCCGCGCGCAGTTGGGCAAGCCGTGTCTGGGACCAGGCCACGCCGGCTGCCTTGCAGGCCCGGCTCGACCGGCACCAGCAGCGGCTTGCCGCCGAGCGGCTGGCACCGGATCGCCTCGCAGACCTTGAGGAATTGCGCGCGGCAATCGACACGGAGCTTCGCATCGGGTGGGCCGCGCGTCTGGCCCTGATGCTCTGCGCACTCGCCGTTGCCGCATTGGGGGCTTGGCGACAGTGGGGCGGGGCGACCCTGCGAGCGTTGGTCGCCGCGCACCCCGACACCGGTCCAGAGGTTCAACGGATCGTGGCTGCCGTCCGCCACGAAGTCATCAAGCACAACACGCTGCGGCTGGGCACCGCCGCCGACGCCTTGCAACGCGGCGACCGGCAAACTGCCCTGCGTATCATCGGACCCTTGATCGAC
>CAXRHS010001002.1:0-6772 GCA_964230235.1 Myxococcota bacterium | reverse complement strand
CCAGGCCACCGGCAAGTGCGCGGCGACGCCGATCGCGGGCTGCGGCGGCAACTGCGCCAATGCCGGTCAGTGCAACGACAACACCGCGTGTACGATCGACGCCTGCACCAATGGCAAGTGCAGCAACACGGTCGTCAACGGCACGGCGTGCAGTGACAACAATGCCTGCACCGTCAGCGACGTGTGCGCCAACGGCAAGTGCAGCGGCACCGCGATCGTGTGCAACGACAACAAGCCGTGCACCAGCGACGCGTGCGACAGCGGCACCGGTCAATGCGCGTACACCAACCTCGCTACCGGCGCCACCTGCAGCGACGGCAACGGTTGCACCAACAACGACGCTTGCAACGCCGGCAACTGCGTAGGCACGGCCAAAAGTTGCAACGACAACAATGCGTGCACCATCGACAGCTGCAACGCGACCACCGGCGCGTGCGTCAACGCGGCGGTGCCCAACTGCGGCGGTCC
This sequence comes from Myxococcota bacterium, assembly GCA_964230235.1. Lineage (GTDB taxonomy): Bacteria > Myxococcota_A > UBA9042 > UBA9042 > UBA9042 > SXRM01. Next base: position 6,304 of record CAXRHS010001002.1, on the reverse strand, counting down.
GTGCCCTGGCGGCGGCCCCAACGGTGGCTGCAACGACGGCAACCCCTGTACGGCCAACGCATGCCAGAACAACCTGTGCATCTTTACCAACACCACCAGCCAGTGCAACGACAACAACGCCTGCACCAACAACGACGTGTGCGCCAACGGCGTGTGCGCAGGGTCTGCCATCGTGTGCAATGACAACAACCCGTGCACGCAAGACCTGTGCAACGTCAACAACGGGCAGTGCGCCAGCCTGCCCGGCAACGCCGGCGCCGCGTGCACCGACAACAACCCGTGTACGCTCAGCGACAAGTGTTCAAACGGTGCCTGCGCGGGCACCGCCAACACTTGCGACGACGCCAACCCGTGCACGACGGACGGCTGCAGCGTTCAGAACAACGGCCAGTGCTTCCACAATCCGATTGCCGGCTGCGGCAGCAAGTGCATCACCAACGCCGATTGCGACGACAAGAACGGCTGCACCACCGAGGTCTGCACCAATAGCAGCTGCGCAGTCGCATTTGCCAACGGCACCGCCTGCAACGACAACGTCGCCTGCACCTGGAACGAGAAGTGCAACAACGGCCAGTGCACGGGCGGCACGCCAATCACCTGCAACGACAACAACCCGTGCACCACTGACTCGTGCTCGGCACAGACCGGCGCCTGCAGCAGCGCCCCCCTGAACACAGGCGGCTGCAGCGACAACAACCCGTGCACCCAGAACGACGCGTGCGTCACCGGCAAGTGCACCGGCACCGCAGTCCAGTGCAGCGACGGCAACGTGTGCACCAACGACGTCTGCGTCGTGACCGGCGGCGGCGGTGGCGGCGGATGCCAGTTCCAGGCCATCCAGAACTGCGGCAACCAGTGCACCAGCGTGGCGCAGTGCAACGACACCAACGCCTGTTCGTCCGATGCGTGCACGGGCGGCATCTGTGTGCACGCGGCCATCACCGGTACGGCCTGCAGCGACAACAACGCCTGCACAACCGGCGACGCATGCACCGCCGCGCGCACCTGCGTCGGCACCGCCAAGGACTGCTCGGACGGCAAGTCGTGCACCGCTGACAATTGCGTCGCCGCCTACGGCGTGTGCCAGAACCCGCTCATCGCCGGCTGCCAGGCCGGCTGCACCGCCGACAGCCAGTGCAACGACGGCTATTCGTGCACCCTGGACATCTGCAACACCTTCAACGGCCAGTGCATCTACCAGAACCTCGCCAGCTGCACGCCGACCGCCGTGTGCAAGGTCAACGCCGACTGCGACGACAGCAACGTGTGCACGACCAACCTGTGCAACACCACCAACAACCAGTGTCTGTTCGTCAACATCCCGGGCTGCAACCCGAATCTGCAGTGCGCCAGCGACACCGACTGCAACGACAACAACAAGTGTACGGTCGATGTGTGCAACACCAGCAACAAGACCTGCGTGTTTGTGAACTTGCCGGGCTGTACGCCGTAAGGCGGCTAGAAAATCGAATCGATTTTCTCTCTGCGCCCTTTGCGTGGTCGGTGGGTGGCGAAGTCGCGACGGGATTGGCCGACTCGACGCTCCGTCAAGGGGCGCTGTCGACGCGTGGTCACTCCGTGCGGTCTGGCGTAGCTGCCCCGGACGCGGTCGCGGGCTCGACCTCGCCCGTACGCACCCACACGGCGACCGGCTGATTTTCAACCACGCCTACAAAGCGCAGGTGTGCAATCGACCCCGGCCCCAACGCCGCCACCGCCTTTGCGGCGTCGGCTGGGCCCACGACGCCAATCGGCTGACCGGCGTGCGGCCGCACCTGATCACCGCACCATAGGCGCGCAAGGGCGACCGCGTCCGTGCCGCCCAACTGCAGCGCGGCGGTCGGCAGCACCAACTGTGCGCCGGTGACTGCGGTGCGGGTCAGCCGGCAGCGGACGTCGCGAGCGCGCCCCGCGCTGCCAAACAACACCAACCGGCGCAGGTCCGGCGGGTCGAGCGGATCAACTGGCGCGGCCGCGGGGCCGGTGGGGGGCGTCGCTCGTTCGACCAGCAACTGCAAGCGCAAGCCGGCGATGCCCAGCACCCGCGCCTCGACCGTGGTACCCCGCACGACCTGCAACAAGCGGTCGGCGTGGTCGGCGGGCAAGTACAGGTAGGCGTGGACGGCCGGCGCCGCGGGCTGCGCGCACACCACCCACGCCTTGCGGTCGACCAACGGCGCTTTGTCTTTGTCTGGGCCGAGCGCTGGATCCTCGGGCTGGGCGACTTCAGGCAGCGGCAGGCCCTGGCTCGTGCACACCACTTTGCGGCCGACAGCGCTGTCGTCGTCGAGCAGTACTCTGCGCAAGTCCGCATCGGCTACCGCGACGCCGCCGTCGACCAGTTTGGGCGCGCCGGCCACCAGTCCGTCGGTCCCCGCGTGTTCAAGGCGCACCGCGACCTCGCTGCCTGCCGTGACGCCGAGCAACTCGCGCGCTGCCTCGCGTGGGCCGTGGATGAGCAGCGGCACGGCAGGTCCGCGCGCATCGCGACAACGCAACGACAACCACAGTTCGGGCGGCACCCCTTCTGCGGTCGCGGCCTGCGCCAACGTCGCGGGGTCAAGCCCGGCCGCATCGCGCAACTCGGCCGGGCCGTCTGCCCGACAGCGCGCTTGGGGTTTGGTGGCCAGCAGCGGTCCGGTCCACAGCGCCGTCCAGTCCGGCAGTTCGGAACGCACCACCAACCGCGGTCGTTCCAGAATCCGCAGGTAGCGGGCCTGCAGGTTGCCACCGGCGTCGGTGCCGAGCAGCTGCAAGGCGACCGCTGTGCCATTGCCAATGGCCGGCAAGGCGCCGATGGCATGCTGGTCGAAAAACGCCCGCACTGGCCACGTGCGCAGGTCGGTGCCCTGGCACATCAGGTCCGCGACGAACGGAGCGGCGGTTCCGCCAAGCCGCGCAAGCTGGCCGTGGCCGTCGCTGGGAAGCGGTCCGGCGTTGCCGATGGCGCGCGCTGCGCCGTTTGTCGCCTTGCCGGCGTTGCCGATCGGCACGGCCTGCGGTTGGGCGCGCTGCGGCGGCCACCACACGGGCAGGGCATCGGTGACGACGGGGCACGCAAACCAGCGACCGACAAACTCGGCCGGTGCCGCAACTGCGCGGTCGAGAGGTGCTTCGTCGACAGCGCCGGCGTTGGTTTGCGCGATGGTCTGCGAGGCTTGCGCGGGTTGGGCGACCGCGTCGGGACCGCTGGGTGCGGTCACGTGGACCAGATCATGGCGCGCCGCAGCCGGGCGCTGCGGAGTCCACCCTTTACCGGCGCCACCTTGCAGCAGCACGACCACAATGACCGCCGCAAAGGCGGCCACGCCAGCGCCGATCGCTCGCAAGCTCGATTGGGTGGGCGCAGGGACAGGTACGGGCGGGCCAGGCGGCGGTTGCTGCACGCGACGCATAAGGTAGCGCGGTTGCGGCCGGTGGGAAAAAAAGCCCGAACGCAACCTTGCGGCACTGTGTTTGGCAGCGGTGGGATGCCCGAGCGAGCCGGCTGGGCCATTGCGGCGACCGCAAAGACGGAGTCACAGCGGAGCCATAAGGGCCTGTAAAATAATAACTCAGTCGACCTCGACAGGAGGCGGAGCGGCGAGTCGACTTGCAAAGTCGCGAGCTTGCGACCCACTGAGCAAGCAATGGGCCCACGTAGAAAATCGATTTGGATTTTTTACGGGCCCTATGCGATCGATCGACGCTCTCATTGTGACCGCGTTGGCGCTTCGCTGGCGGCTGGCTCAAGCCAGGAGATCGCGGGCGATCTTGACCACCAGCGCCACCACCACCAACAGCACGGCGCGCCGCACCAGCGCGTCACCGACCTGCAAGGTCATTCGGGCACCAAGGGTGCCGCCCAGCGCCTGGCCGGCGGCCATCGGCAGCGCCAGATCCCATCGCACCGCGCCGTCGGCGGCGAACCAGCACAAGGTCGCGAGGTTGGAGGCGAAATTGGCGATCTTGGCGTGCGCGGACGCGCGGGTCAGGTCGTCGCCCAGCCACCCGACCAGCGCCACAATGAGAAAAGTCCCGGTGCCGGGCCCGAAAAAACCGTCCCACGCGCCAATCGCCACCGCGATAGCAGCCAGCCGCAGCAGGGGCCGTTCGCGGGGCGACGGGCTCGGTTGCAACCTGGGCCGAAAGGCAACAAACGCCGCGGCCGCGACCAACAAGGCAAGCGCGATCGGCCGCAACAGCTCGCGGGCTACCAGACCCACCGCCGCCGCGCCACCGAGCGCACCCAGCGCCGCGCCGACGAACAACGTCGGAACCCGTGCTTGCTCGATGCGCCCGGCCCGCCAGAAGCCGACCAACGCGGCGCCTGCCCCGAACACCGACTGGCCCTTGTTGGTCCCCAGCACCTGCGGCATCGGCAGGCCGGTCATCATCAGCGCCGGCACGGTCAGCAGCCCACCGCCGCCCGCGACCGCGTCGATGCCGCCGGCCAGCAAGGCGACCCCAAACAGGCCAAGAATTTGCAGCGTTTCCAAGGCGTTCGGCTATTTGGGGACCAGCGACTCGGCCGGGATCGTCCAGGTGCCCGCCGCAGGTCCATAGCCGACCGCCACTCGCCCCAAGGACCCGACGTCGAACCAGACGCCACCCTCGATGCGATAGGGGATGATGAACTCAATGGGCTTGCGACTTTGCAGTTGCTGATACGACTGTTTGGCGATCTCGTACAGCACTTGCAGCAGCGCTTCGGGCCCAAAGGTGAAGCGTGCGGTCACCTCCACTTCGGCGTCCTGCACGACTTGCGGCATCTGGAAGCTCGGCTTTTCGCCATTGAGCAGCGAAATTCCTGCGGAAACAAGGAGGTTGGCGGCCGCAGCCTTGAAGTCGTCGATCGACTTGATGTCCGTGGTCTTGGACGTACACGCTCCCGGCGGCGGCGCTCCCGTACAACCTGGCGTGTCCTTGCCGCAAAAAGCGATGCATGTCGCACCCAGGCGTTGGTTGGTCTTGTCTGGGAACACCACCGCCGCGGCCAGCAGCTCGGCGACCGGAATCGGAAACTGATTTGGATTCTTGACCTTGAACCGCAAGTCAAAGCTGACCCGCATCGACGCCTGCGAGGGCGGCGGGCCGAACACCTGCTCGCAAAGCAGCGCGACCGCCCCCGGAATCGGCGTCTGCGGCACCACCTGCGGGCAATAGTAGGCTGCCATCTGGGTCTTGCTCGGCGACTCGACCAGCACCGCATCTTGATAGGCGACGGTCGGCAGTTGCGGCGGCGGCCCACCGCGCCGGCTCTGGTTGGCGGCGGCATCCTCGGCAATCTGCTGCAGCACCGCGCAGCCCCCAAGGGCCAGCGCAAGTGCGAAAAGGGCAACACTTTGCATCGTTTGGCCCTACAAATCGACTAGCGCCACCTGGGCGTGGGCCATCGGAAAGAAAAGGCCGCCGACCCGCACGAAACGCTCGATCGAGTCGGTAGCAAAAAGTTCGACGGCGCCCTGACCATGCGTGGCCGCAAAGCGCTGGCCCAACTGACGGGCGATGGGCTCCGCCGAATCGACCAACCGCACCGGATGGTCCAGCAGGTCGCCGAGCACGCGGGTCAGCGCCAGTGCAAAAACCGGGTAGTGGGTACAGCCGAGCACCAAGGTATCGATGCGCCGCGTCTCCGGGTCGCTGAGCCACGGGCGCAAATAGGCGCGCAAGGTGGCATCGGTCGCCGGGTGGTCGAACCAGCCTTCTTCGGCCAGGCTGACCAGCAGCGGTGTCGCGCGCGCATGGACGGTCACCGCCGGGTCCAAGGCCGCCACCGCATCGGCATAGGCGCGCGATGCCACCGTCCGCTCAGTGCCGATGACGCCGACATGACCGCTTTTGGTCGCCGCCACCGCCGCTGCCGCGCCGGGTTCGATGACCCCGAGCACATCGACCGCAAAACGGGCGCGCAGCGCCGGCAATGCGCAAGAACTCACCGTGTTGCACGCGACCACCAGCGTGTCCACTGCGCCGTCGCGCAGCAGACTTTCGGCTGCCTGCAGCGCGTAGCGCTCGACAGTATGCGCGCTTTTGGTGCCATACGGCAGCCGCGCGGTGTCGCCCAAGAACCGCAGATCCAGTTCCGGCAACGCGCGGTGCACGGCCGCGAGCACCGTCAGGCCACCCACACCGGAATCAAAGACTGCAATGCGGGCGGGCCGGGCGGCGTCCATCGGCCAGAGTGTGGTTGGCCCGCGCGCGTGGGTCAAGTAGACTAGCGGCCCCGGGCACCCTTGCCCGCTCGCTCCTGCCGTGCCGCCTGCTGTTCGCCTGACGTTTGGTTCCGTGCAACACAGCGTGACTAAACGACAAGTTCGATTCC
>CAXRHS010001001.1:0-2259 GCA_964230235.1 Myxococcota bacterium | reverse complement strand
CGCTCGGCCAGTTCGTGCCGCAGCAATGGCAGCCGCAGTGGCCGCCGCAGGTTCCGACGCAGTGGCAAGGCCAGTGGCCGCTGGGAGCGCTGGCGGCATTTTTCGATCAGCGCGCGCCGCAGGCACCCGCGACGCCTGGCTCTGTGCCCAAGCCCGCCGCGCCCGCGAACCCAGGTCCACCGCCCCAACCGCCGGGTCCGCAACCGGCGACCGCAGCGCAAAGCGGAGCCGGCGCAGACGAACTGAACCGCCTGCGCCAGCAGTTGGACGAACTGCGCGCCAGCCTGGGTGGCCGCAAGCGCGGACCCAAGAAGAAGACGCCCGGCGGCGACGTAGGCGGCGAGGGTGGTTGACGGCCGCGCAGCCAAGAATCTGTGTGCGTCGCACAAAACCAAACCGCTCGACCGGCGAACAGCTCAAGATCACGGCGCGTCACCGGTGGATAGCGCGGCCTTCCCCGATGGCACGGCAACCCGCATACTATCGCGCCTGCCGCGGCGACCTTGCGCGGCCCATGGTCTCCCAATGACGAAAACAGCTTTGATGACGAAGGGTTGCGCACTGGCCCTGGCCGTGATTGGCGCGTGCAGCGATCCCAACGGTTCCTCGTCTGGTAGCGGTGCCGGAGCAAACAACGGCGCGCAGTTTGGCGATACCGGTCTGCTGCCCGATGGCGCCAAGGCGGATACCGCCGCGGGAGACGGTGTGGCGGGCACCACCAGCGACGTCGACCTGGACGCCACCGCCGACGCCACCGGACCCACCGGGATCAAATGCCCGACCGAGGGCATCACCCAGTGTTTCAATGCCAAGGTCATCAAGGCGTGCGTCAACGGCGAATGGCAATACGCCGAGACCTGCCCGGAAGGCCAGGAGTGCACCGACGGCAAGTGCGGGACGCCGACCAACTGCACGCCGGGCCAGTCCGACGGCTGCGACGGCGCCAACTACGTCAAGCTGTGCGCCGACACCGGCAAGGCCTGGATCACCAAAAAATGCCCCGGTAAGCAGTTGTGCATTGCCGGCGCGTGCAAAGATGTCGTGTGCACGCCCGAGATCGGCACGTGCCTCGACCAGCAGAAAGTTCAGGTGTGCAAGCAGGACGGCAGCGGCTTCGACGAACCGGTCGCGTGCAAGCCCGGCTCGTTCTGCTTTGGCGGCAAGTGCGTCAGCCTGTGCGAAACCAACCTCAAGATCAGCAACAACGTCGGCTGCGAATACTGGGCTGCCGACCTCGACTCGTGCCACGACACCTTCTCGGCGGCGCTCAACAAGGACAAGCTGACCCCCGACTTCATCCCCCACAGCCTCATCATCAGCAATCCCGGGCAGTTTGACGCCGAGATCACCATCAACATCGCGGCTTCGTGCGGCACGGCGCTGTGCGAGCCGGTTACGACCTGCGGCGGCAAGAACACCGAATGCAAGAACCCCTCGGGCGTGTACGCGCTCAAGCTGACCGATTTCGTGGTGCCGGCCGGCAAGACCAAGGAATTCAAGATGCCGGTGATGAATGTCGATGGCTCGGGCATCTTCCGCAAGGCCATCCAGGTCAAAAGCACCCAGCCGATCGTGGCGTTCCAGTTCAACCCGTTTGACGCCGAGGGCGCGTTCAGCAACGACGCGTCGCTGCTTTTGCCGATGAACACGCTCGGCAAGACCTACTACGCGGTGGCGCTGTCGTCGCGGCCCGACATCAACATCGGCCTCAAGATGCCGTCGCAAAGCGGCTACGTGACGGTCATCGCGGCCTCGGCGGGCGAGACGACCGTGACGGTGACCCCGACCGACAAAGTGCTGGCGGCGCCCAAATACGGCGTGCCGCAAGACGGTTCGACGCCCGCGTCGTTGGACAAGGGAAAGACCTATACTTTCAAGCTAAAGCAGTTCGACGTGTTGAACTTGGAGCACCTGGCCGAACTCAACTTCAAGGGCATTTCGGACCTGACTGGGACCAAAATTGTCGCCGACAAGCCGGTGGCGGTGTTTTGCGGCCATGAGGAGGCGGTCATCGGCAATGACGGGCCGTCACAGAATGCGCCGGTAGACCCGAACGATCCCAACGCCAAGGACAGTTGCTGCGCAGAGCACATCGAAGAGCAGATGATTCCGCTCGAAGCGTGGGGCAACGAGGCGATGTGCGCCAAGACCAAGTCGCGCGGCGGCGAAAAGGACCTGTGGTACGTAGTGGCCGGCGAGGACAACGTGCAGTTGACCACGACGCCCAAGACGGATCTCGACGGCAAGACACTGGCCAAG
>CAXRHS010001000.1:0-2034 GCA_964230235.1 Myxococcota bacterium | reverse complement strand
CGGCCGGTACAGCCCAAGGTAGAACGGCGTCGCCCATTTGTTGGCGAGACCGCGCAAGGCTTTGCCGGCGTTGGCGTCGCCACGGTCGGAGGGCAGGTCAGCGGCAATGTCTGCACAGGCTTTGGCGGTGTTCCAGAAGTGTTCGAGCTTTTCGCCTTGCTTGCGGTAGCAACCCAGGTTGGGCACCACCTCGCACTGCGGCACGGTGGTCGTCTTGACCAACGCCAGGCCGAGCTTGAGGGACACCGGTGCCTGAAACGGGGGCTTGATGCACTGGACGTCGAAAAAGCACCACTTCAGCCAGTCGGTCGAGGCCTGGCTGGCGACGAAGTTGAGCGCGTCGACCAGGGGCCCCAGGTTGGCCGTGCCATCGAACTTGTTCGGAGAACCCTTGGTGTCGGCGGTCGCGTTCAGCGCGAACTTGAACTGCTCAGGAACGTCGTACTTGGGCAAGTCCAAGGTATACAGGCTCAAGATGGTCAAGAACCCCGACACGAAATCCTGGGCAACTGGGGCGACGTCGTGGTACGCCCCGGCCTCGGCGACGTGGGTGGTCTCGTACTGCAGCGGACCAGGAAAGAAGATGAGGTTGACCCAGGTCTTGGCGCCGAGGCGCACGTGGCCGTTCTCGACTTCGCGATAGCCACCGCGAAACACTTTTGCCTTGAGAATAGCGGCGTTGCCAATAGGATGCAGGGTAGTCGACCCAAGCTCGAAGTAGTCCTTGTTGACTGGCGTCGCCGCGAACTTGGGCGGATAGACGTGCAATCCCGAGTCCTTGCGGACCCGCAGCAGCGTGAACTCGGCGATCTGACAGTTGTTGACGGTCGCGTCGGCGTCGGGACCGTGCTCGATCTGGTCGCTGCGGACGCACACACGCAGGTCAAACAGCTTGGCGTCCTTCCAGTCGCCAACCGTGGTGCGCGCCACCACCGCGTCGGGCAGCGCCATTTGGACCGCGAGACCGGCACCGTTGCGCAGTTGTTCTGCTGAAACCGGCAACGCTGCGCTGCGCCCCGCTGAACCGTCGGCCGCACGCACCGCATGGTGCTCGACGGCCGCCCATTGCGCCGAGTCTGCCCCAGCGGGGCGGATTTCGAGGGTAACTGCGCCACTTTGCAGGGTGCCCGCCGCGGCACCCGGTGCCAGACCGCCCACGGTCAGGCCCAGGCCGGCCGTCACGGCTGGCGCGTCGGCAAGCGAAGGCGCGTGATCCGCAGGAACGACTTCGCCCACAGCCAGGCCGGTGAGCGGCTGGCCGTCAGCGTCGACCAGGGTCTTGGCCGCCCGCTCGGCGACCGGCCGCAGCGGCGGTCCGGCGTACTCAACCACGGCGACAGAGGAATTCAGCTGCAGTTGGCTCATTTTCAGGTCGATGCCGGCCGAGTTCGCGACGACCACCGCGCCGCACGCCGCAGGCTGCGCTTGTCCGCCCGCACTGGCCGAACATGCGCTGCGCTGTACCCGCTGCGCAGGGTCAGCGCTCGTACCACGCAAGGCTGGCTGGCCCGGCAGATGGTCATCGCGCTGCGGCATCCACAGCGCCTGCGACGGGTCGAAGCGGGTCACCACCACCACATCGGTCGCGCCCACCAACGGTGCACAGCGACCCGGCACCACCAGCGAAGCCGTCAGCGTGTGCATGTGTTGGTGCGCGGGCGCAGCAACGCCGGCTTCGGCCTTGCCGTGGCGTACCGGTAGCGAACCGACCAGGCACACTGCGCCGCGCGACGGCGACAGCAGGCTGACCGCGACCGCGCTGTCAAAGGGTTGTGCGGTCACATCGAGGGCCATCTCGAGGTCGACAGCATGGTGCAGCATCCAAGGCCGCGCCCAGCCGCCGTTGACGGTGAGTTGGCCCTGGACGGCGGCGTCTACGCGCGGCCGCAGCAAGGCGTCAGCGGGGCGACAGCGACCGGCGTGCTGGACTTCCTCGCTTCCGCAGGGCGAGCCGGCGGGATGGTCCCCTTCAGGGTCGCCGCAGGCGGCTGCGCCAATCAGCAGCACCATCGGCATCGTCCTCGATAGTAGGCT
>CAXRHS010000999.1:0-3265 GCA_964230235.1 Myxococcota bacterium | reverse complement strand
CAGTCCTTTGCTGCGCGCGGCCCGTGCAGATGCCTCACTTTTCGCGATGCAGGTCAACAAGGCGCTCGGGTTGTGGGTGCGCGCGGTTGCCGCCAATGACCCGCTCGTTGTGGTGCTCGAAGACGCGCATTGGGGCGACCTGCCGTCGATGCGGGCTCTGGATGCGGCCCTGCGCGACGCCAGTGGGGTGCCTTGGATTGCCCTGGCCGTTGGCCGGCCGGCTTTGCATGAGCGCTATGCCAACCTGTGGAAAGACCGCGGCGTCAGCGACGTTCGGCTTGGGCGCCTGCCACCGCGCGCCTGCGAGCGTGTCATCCAACAAGTGTTGGGCCGCGACGTCGAACCGGTGCTGGTTACGCGGATTTTGGATCGCGCCGAAGGCAACCCCTATTGCCTGGAAGAGCTGATGCGCCACGTTGCGCGCGGCGAGCACGACACTTTTCCGGACAGCTTGCTCGCGATGGTGCAGGCGCGCCTGGATGCCGTCGAGCCGTTTGACCGCCAGGTCATTCGCGCGGCCAGCGTGTTTGGCCACCGGTTTTGGGTCGCCGGCGTTGCCGCCTTGCTGGGCGGAGCGGACAAACTGGCCGAAGTGCACGACGCCCTGCAGCGGCTGCGCGCGGCGGAACTCGTTGAGAGCAGACCGGACTCTGGCCTCGCCGGCCAGGCGCAATACGACATCCCCTCGGCCATGGTGCACGACGCGGCTTACGCCACGCTGACCCCGGGCGATGCCACTACGGGTCACCGTGCGGTCGCGCGCTGGTTGGCCCATGCCGGCGAGCGCAACCCCCTGGTGTTGGCAGAGCACTATTTTCGCGGCGGCGATCATCCGAGCGCGATCGACCAGTTCCTGGCAGCGGCCGAGTTGGCGCAGGCTGCCCACGACAGCGCCGCCACGGCCGAGCGGGCCCAGCGCGGCTTGGACGCCGGTGCGACGGGGGCCGCGCGCGGTCGCCTGCTGCTGCTGCAAGCCGAATCGCGCGAGTGGCAAGGCGACCTGGCCGGCAGTGAAGCGGCCGCGCGCGATGCCGAAGACCTGTTGGAACCGGGGACCGCGGAGTGGTTCCAGGCTGCGGGCAGCGTGCTCATCATGTCTGCGCGCCTGGGGGCCAGCCCGCAAATGGACAGTCGCGGCGCGCGGATTGCCCAAGCGCAGGCCGACAACGCCGCTGCCGCAAGTCGGCAGGTCGTTGCCCTGTGCCGCGGCGCCCTAAATGCGCTGTGGGTCGGTCGGCCTGACCTGGCCGCCAAGTGGATGGACCGCGCCGACGCTTGCATCGAGGCCGACCTGGATCTGCTGGCCACGGCGCGGTTGCACCATGCGCGCGCCTACGTGTGTCTGAACCGCGGCGACCTTGGCGGGGCGCTCGGCAAGTTCACCGCGGCGTCTGAGGCCTGGGACAGTGGTGGCGATCTGCGCAGTTGCACTGGCGTTAGCACCAACATCGGCTATACCTGGGGGCGCGTCGGTGCGTTCGACCGCGCTGAAGCGGTCTTGCGCGACCAGCTGGCGCGCGCAGCCAAGCTCGGGCTGGGATTCCTGCAGCCGGTCATTGAGCATAACCTTGCGACCGTGCTGGCATTTGCTGGCTGGGTCGACGAGGGCCTGGCGCTCAAACAGGCCGTGGTGGCGCGCCTCGGTCGGTCGGGACACCCGCGGCTCGATGGCAACCTGCAGGCGTCACTGGCGGAAATCCTTTTGATCGCCGGGCGCTTGGACGAGGCTGAGGCGACGGCCAGCCGTGCCACCGAGTCGCTTGGCGCCTTTCCAGGAACGCAGGTCTACGCGATGGCGGTGCGCTCCGGGGCGCTGCTGGGCCTGAGTCGCCCGGCCGAGGCCCTTGCCGTTGCCAGCGAGGCGATGGCGGCCTTTTCGCGACTTGGGGTCCTCGAAGAGGGCGAGTCGCTTCTGCGCGTGACCTGGGCCGAAGCACAGTTGCTGGCCGGCGATCGCGACGAGGGCACCGCCGCGCTGCTGCAGGCCGCTCGCCGCCTGGAAGGGCGCGCCCGGGCGCTGCCGCGCGATCTGCGCATTCCATTCTTGTCGTCGTCGCCTGCGCGCCGGCGGACTTTTGAGTTGGCTGAATCCCGCGGCCTGACCCGCAATTGAAGGCTTGTTTTGCAAGGACTCGCGATGAAGTTGTATTTCCACCCCAATTCGCCGTACTGCCAAAAGGTCCTCGTCGCGATGTACGAGAAAGGGGTTGCGTTTGAGTCCGAGGTCGTCAACCTCCACGATCCAAAAGCCCGCGCCGAGTACCGCAAATCCATCAATCCGCTAGGCAAACTGCCGATGCTCATTCGCGAGGACAACTGGGTGGTGCCCGAATCCAGCATCATCATCGAATACGTTGAGGGCTATTACCCACAAGCACCCAACCTGATTCCGGTGGAACGCGATCCAGCCCGACAATCGCGGTTCTACGACCGTTTGGGTGATCTGTACCTCATCGAACCGGCAATTGCCTTGCGCGACACGCCCGCTGGCGAGGGCCGCGACGCACTGGTGGCCCATACGCGGACGGCAATCGGCCTTTTCGAGAAGGAGACCGCAAACCGCGAATACCTGGTGCTCGGCCGCTTTACCCAGGCTGACATTGCGCCAGCCATCGGCCTGCGCCACTTGCAGCGCCAGGGCGTGGACCTGTCCGCGTATCCCAAGCTTTCTGCGTACGTCGAGCGCGTCTGGGCTCGTCCCGCCTGGCAACGGCTGGCGGTGCAAGCCTGGGGCCCGTGAGGGCAGCAGCGGCGCCGCACCATTGTTTTTGCCAACGAGCACGGTCAATTCGGCAAACTTGCGCATGGGATGCGCGACGCTACAATCCGCGGCCCGGCAATCCGCCGCGACCTGTCGTCCATGAACAACCCTGACCTTCCACCGCGCGGCCACCGATCGGCTGGCAGCGGCTTGTTTTCGGGCTTGCCCCACGACGTGCGCGCCGAGCTGCTCGCGACGGGGCGGCGCCTGACCCTGCAGTCAGGCCAGTTCCTGTTTCGGCAGGGCGAGCCGGGCGACGAGGTGTTTCTGGTTGAATCCGGCCACGTCGAAGTGCTGGGCCAGACCGAAGAGGGCGAGACCGTGCTGGCCATCCTGGGGGCCGGACAACTGGTGGGCGAAGTGGCACTGTGTGCGCCTGGACCGCGAACGGCAGCGGTGCGCGCGGTCGGCGACGCCCAGCTGTGGGGCCTGACACGTGCGGCCTATGACGCGCAACTGGCGGAGCGCACCCCCGCGGCGGTGATGCTGGCGCAGCGCATGGCC
>CAXRHS010000998.1:0-3733 GCA_964230235.1 Myxococcota bacterium | reverse complement strand
CGCGCTCGGCCACCGACGACGCAAACACCAGCGGGATCGGCCGCGCACACAGGTCAAGCAGCACCTGGGCGTCGTCGGCACCAAAGCCGCACAGGTCGACGACGGCGTCGGCCAGATCCAGCACCGCCGCAAGGCCCGCGCGGTCGCGGCGGTCGACAAAGTACCAGGCGCGCACCCAAGTGTCGGCGCCGCGCCGGCCTACCCCCCGCACCCGCGCGCCGCCGAGCGCCGTCACCACCGCGCGGCCCCGCCTGCCGCTGGCGCCCAGAACGACAATTGTGCGCAGTTGCGCGGACATGACTGCCCCGGTTGGCCGCAACCTCAAGGCCGGCCTACACTGGCGGGGCGCCACCCGGCGACACCCGAGACGGAAAGCCTATCACAGACGCTGCGCCACCTGCCGCTGCCCGACCCCGACCGCTGGTTCCGGCGCGCGAACGCCGTTTTGTCGGCCGATCCGTCGCCGACGTGCATGGCCGCCGCACCGACGTGGCGCTGGCCCAGCCGCACCCCCGGTTGTTGGATCTCGCCAGCTGGCTGACCCCAGCGTTCTACATCGACTTTGGACGACCCTGCAATTCCGCGTGCCTGTACTGCGCCGTGCCCCCGCACGAAGACGCCCAGGGCTTCTTGCCCGTGGCCGAGGTGGACGCCATCATCGACGCCGGTGCGCGCTGCGGTTGCGACCGCGCGATCCTGATTGGCGGCGAGCCGACCATCTACCCGCAGTTGCCGCAAGTGCTGAACTCGCTTGCGGCCGCTGGTTTGTCCCAGCACATCGTGATGACCAACGGCCTGCGCCTGGCCGATCCGGCGGTGGTGGCGCAGCTGGTGCAGGGCGGCGTCGGCACCGTGCACCTGTCGATCGACACCTGGGATGGCGCCACCTACGACCGCCTGTCGCGGTCAACGGGCAGGTTGCCGCAGCAACTCGCGGCGCTGCGGCAGCTACTGCGCGTTCCGCAGCTCAAGGTGTACCTGTACACCGCGACCACGGCCCTCAATGTGCAGGGTTTGCCGACTTTGCTGCGCGGCCTGCGCGACGAGGCAGACGAGGCTGGCGTTGTGCCGCCGCCGGTCGTGCTGGCTGTGGTCAAGCCGCTCGGCGACGCTTTGCGCCACGCCGACCAGTTGCTGATCGCCCCCGAAGTTGCCGTTGACCACGTGCGCGCGGCAGTGCACCTGGGTGACCAGCTTGGCGTCGCAGTGGGCCACCGCAACCTGCAGGCCTGCCTGGCGCCCGATCTGGTCGACCGCAATGTCGACTACTACCTGGACGACTTTTCGGTCGAGGTGGCGACCGGTCGGCGGTTGCCGTTCTCGCACGGAGAATACTGGTACAAGTTGCCAACTTGCGAGGCGTGCGGGCACCGCGACTTGTGCACCGGGCTCTACCGCGAGACTGCGCGGCGGTCGGGACAGGACTGCTATCGCCCGATCGGGCGGCAGGGGCTGGCGTAGGCAGGCGTTACAAATCAGTGCTTGCCATCGCCCCACCTTGCCCGCACTGCAGCGCTTGACGCCCCCGCGCCGCTGCGCTGCAATGGCACCATGACCAGCCAACATGCACAATTCAAACAGGACTTGCCGGCTTGGACGCTGACCGCACTGCTCATCGGTCAGGGCGTGACCGGGTGGGTGATCGCGCTGTGGCCCGACGTCGAACCGTTTGGCACCTACAACCGCGCCGTGGCGCAGGTTTTCTGGCAGGCCGACACCGTGCCGGCTGCCTTTGGCGCCTACCGCACCTGGATCTGGGCCGTTACCGGCGGCACGCTGGCGGCGTGGTCGTTCGTGTGTGCGTGGCTGGCGGCTGTGCCACTGCGGCGGGGCGAGCGCCGGGCGGGCCACGCGATCTGGACCAGCCTCGCCGCCTGGTTTCCGGTCGACACTGGCATCAGCGCGTCACTTGGCGTCTGGCCCAACGTCTGGCTCAACGTGGGATCGCTGGCGGTGCTAGCCGCGGCACTGGCGTGGGCCTGGCCCAGGCGCCAGTGACTGCGCGCGATCGAAAGTGAGACAGAAGTGAGACAGAAGTGAGACAGAAGTGAGACAAAGTGAGACTGGCGGCCCAGCTCCGCCGCAACTTCTGGAACTGACAACCTCACTGCATGGCACGGCCCTTGCACTTGCCGTGTTCGCGCCGTAGGCTGGCCCCGGAGGTTCCGATGGACAGCGACAACCGTAGCTCTGGCGCAAGCGACGTGCTCTATGCCGATGGCTACGTCTCCGGTCCGCTTGGCCGGCCGGCGACGTGGGAGGATATCGTGAACCTGCCGGATCACTTTGGCGCTGAAATCCTTGGCGGACGCCTCCACTACCGGGCCATGACCCGCTGGCGGCACGCCAGATCGTCCGGCGAACTCTACCGCCAAATCTGCAATGCGCTTGGGGTTGGCGAACGCAGCGGTTGGTGGATCCTGCAGGACTGTGATGTCGATCTAGGTGTCCAAAACTGGGTTCGGCCAGACCTGCTTGGCATCCGCCGCGACCACCATCCCGAACTGCCCGAGGTATGGCCGCTGCGTCTGACGCCCGACTGGGTTTGCGAGGTGCTGTCGCCCAACAACGCCCACTATGACCGCGGCGACAAGGCTGAAGTGTACGCCCAGGCTGGCGTGCCGTGGTACTGGATCGTTGACGCCGATGAGCACACGATCGAAGTGCTGGAGTTGGTCAACGGCCGCTGGCAGGTTTTCGGGGTCTACACCGACGGGGCGTTGGTGGGCTCGCCGCCCCTGCAGGGCGTTCAACTGGCGGTGAGTGAGATTTTCACACCGAAGGGTTCGTAGAAGAACGACTCAATTCTCGACAACAGCCCATTGCGTGCTTTGTGGGTCGCAAACGCGCAACTTACCAAGGCGACTCGTCGCTCCGCTCGGCGCTCGTATCGCAACACTTGCGCCTTGCACTGCGCGCCAACGCTGGCACCATCACCTTGCGCGCCGCTCGCGCCCGGAGCCAGCCATGCCGCTCACCGCAACCCCAAGCCGCCTCGCGCCGCGCGAACCCGCCGAAGCCGGCGTGCTCACGGCCCTTTTTCTTCGCGTCATCTACGGTCTGGCCAAGTTGCGGGTCAAGCTGCGCACGCCGACCCCGATGAAAGTCCAGGGCCACCAGCCCGCGGTGCTGCTCGGCTACGGGCTGATGGAGCAGTCGCTGTCGTTTGCGGGTGCGTTGCCGACCGGGCTCAAAACCCTGTGCAACTTGCGGGCCGCGTCGCGGATTGGCTGCCGGTTCTGACTCGACATCAACTCTGCCGGCGGCAGGGCCAACGGATTGCGCGACGAGCAACTGGCCGCGCTCGGTCAGTATGCGAACAGCGACCAGTTCACTGCATTGGAGAAAGACGCGCTGGCGCTGACCGACGCGATGTGCGAGACCCCAGTTGCGGTCTCTGACGAACTGTACGAGCGACTGCGCGCGGCGCTGACCCCACAGCAACTGGTGGAATTGACGGCGACGATCGCGTGGGAGAACTTTCGGGCCCGCTTCAACCGCTGTCACCAGATCGGCGCGGACGGGTTTTCGACCGGCGCTTTCTGCGTGCTGCCGGTGGCCGCGCGCTCACCGGATCTCGGCCCGCAGGCAGGTGAGCTCCGGTCCTAATCGGTGCTTCTGACCCAGCGGCGCGCGCAAGGCAGCACCCTGCGGCCCTGCCGGGCCAGAGCGGTCCACAGCATGTGACCGTGGCAGGATTCGTCGATCGACGCGGCGCGGAGCGGAGCGGCGA
>CAXRHS010000997.1:0-12751 GCA_964230235.1 Myxococcota bacterium | reverse complement strand
CTCGATCAAGTGGACCGGGATTCGGATCGTTCGACCCGAATCGGCGATAGACCGCGTGATCGACTGACGAATCCACCAGGTCGCGTAGGTCGAGACCTTGTAGCCGCGCTGCCACTCGAACTTCTCGACGGCCTTGATGAGGCCGATGTTGCCTTCTTGAACCAGATCAAGCAGCTGCATGCCACGGTTGAGGTAGCGCTTGGCGATCGACACCACCAGGCGCAAGTTGGCCTGGATCATGACGCTGCGCGCTTCGCCGATGATGCGCTGCGCCGCCGCGACCTTGCGCATGTCGCGGCTGGCCTGTTCGGCCGGAGCGCCATACGCCAACGCCAGGGCGTCGACCTGCTTCAGTGCGCGAATGGCGGCGGCCTTCTTCTTGCCGGCACCGTCTGGCTTGGGCTTGGCATTCGACGCCGCCAGTTCCGCAACTTCGTCGCGCGAAACCCCAGCCTCTTCGCACAGTTTGCGCAAAGCCTGCTCCGCCTTGACCAATTCGCGTGCTTTGTCCTGCAACACGTCCAATGCACGGCCGACCAGGCGCTCACCCGTGCGATCCTCCCAAAAAGTCCGATATTTGCAGCGCATGGACTGGCTCAGGATCGGGGTGCGCTCCGGCGCGTCGCCGCGGTCGCGCTGGTGACCGTCAATCTCGACGTCGAGCGCCTGAACGCGCTCTCGGAAGCGCTCGGCGCGCGCCAGCGTGGTGATGCGCGCGTCGCGGTCGCGCCAGCATTCGACGTCGGTCCATTCGCGCAACAGCTCATGATCAGTCGCCATTTCGACCGGCAGCGATGTCATGTACGGCCGCGTATAGGGCACCCGCTCCAGGATTTCGAGAATGTCGGCAGAGCTGTCTTCAATGCGGCGCGCCACATCGGCCTCGCCCTCGCGCGACAACAGCGAAACGCGGCCGATGTGCTGCAAATACAACACAGTCGAATCCAAGTGCTGCTCGTGCTCCTCGCCTTCGGGGCCACGCCGGCCGCGCCGGTCCCCGTCGTAGCCGCCGGAATCGCGCACCCCCGACTCGCGCGCGCCCGAAGCCCGAATGCCCGAGTCGCGAATGCCGGAGCTGCGATAGGCGCCGTCAACCACGTGCATGCCAGAGATGAACGGGCCCTCCGACAGGTCAATGTCTTCCAGTTGATCGAGCGGCAACTCGCCAGAATCGCGCTGGTCTTGCATGTTGGGCCTGCCGAAGCGGCGGTTGCCGCTGGGTTGGTTGAACGTCGAATGGGATTTGCGCAACGAACCAGCGGGACCGCGGGCAACCGCGGCGCCGCGCGGACGCGCGGTGTGGACGCCTGAAGGCGCAGTTGCACTGGACATCGCACCGGCCGTCGCGGCACACGCCGCAGTGGCGCGCCCGGCTGGGGAGCGGGCGCACACGATGTGGCTATGCAAGGACCTTGCCAAGTGGACGGACGGCCGCGTCGCGCGCCCAAGCCGACGGAATTGCGGCAACGGGGATTGGACGTCGCTGCGCGCAAGGGCGATCTGCGCGTCAATTGCCTGACACGGGCGTCATGCGGTCGGGATTGGGCGCGCTCAAGCCGCGGCGCCGCCCTCTAGACGTTCGACCCTGTGCAATAGTTCCGCCGCCGCATCCTGCCGACCCAAACGCAGCAGGTACGCGGCATGGGCCTGCAGACACGCTTCCAGTTCGCGCACCTCGCCGGCCTTTGTGAACCACTCCGCGGCTTTGTCCCAGGCTTCGTTGGCGCTGGCCTCGTCTTTGGTGTCGCCCAGGACTTCGGCCAGGATCTTGTGCGCAAACGCGCGCGTGCGCACCATATCGCTGGCGCCGGCGGCGGCCACGGAGCGCCGCGCCCACTTGATTGCGCGATCGTTGTCGCCGCGGCCGCGCGCCGCCACTGCCAGGTTGCGGGCGGCGTCGGACAAAAGCGCGTTGTCGGCCAGTTTGCCGGCGCCTTCGACCGCCTGGTACAGCAGCGCTTCGCCCTCGTCGGTGCGGCCGAGCAGGCCGAGCACTTCGCCGACGTTGTTCTGCAAAAGCGCGATCGACCGGCGATTGCCGACCCGGCGTGCCAGGCCCAGCGCCTCTTGCATCACGGTCGCCGCAACGTCGTGGTGTCCAGCATTGATGTGGCAAACGCCAAGGGCGTTGAGCGCCTCGGTCAGTCCGGCCAGGTTGTTGCGGCTGCGCTGCAGTTCGACCGCGCGCTCCAGGTAGCTTTGCGCTTGCTCCAGGCGACCCTTGGACAGCAGCACGATGCCGAGGTTGCACAGGGTAAACGCCTGGCCCGCGCGATCCCCCATCTTTTCACGGTACTGGGCCGCGCGCTTGAGAAACTGCTGCGCCGGATCGAGTCGGCCGACCGTCCAATAGGCGCGGCCGATGTCGTCACACGCCGACGCCAGACCCTTGAGATCCGGCGCGGCCTCGTACAGGCGCAGCGCCGGCGCCAGGTGGTCGATCGCCGCCACCGCCTTGCCCTGGGTGCGAAACATGCGACCCAGGTGCTGCAGGGCGCGCGCGCCGCGGGTGCGGGCGCGAAACTTCCAGGCCAGTTCCAGGGCGTCGCGGTACAGTGCCTCTGCCTGCGCCCATTGGCCGTCGATTTCCTGCAAGCGACCCAGCGCCAGGGCCGCTTCGGCATGGACATGGGCGAGGTGTTGCGGAGCCAATTCGCGGGCTTTTTCAAGCAACGTGCGTGCGGTGGCGTTGCGGTATTCGTCCAAGGCGCGGGTGCCGGCGCGCAGGTACAGGTGCGCGGCGTGCACGCGGTCGCCGGCCAGCAGCCACAGTGGTGCCAGAATCTCCGACAGGTCGCCGCTGCGATCGCTGCTGACCATCTGTAGCCACACAGCGGCTTGCTGGCTGTAGCGCTGGCGTTGCGCTGGTTCCAACAGTTCCAGCAGCGACTGACAGTCGGCCTCGTCGACGAAGCGGTGCGGGTTCTCGGTCGGCAGCAGCGCCTGTGGCTCGGCCGCGACCACCCCGCGCTCGACCAGGAACAGCATCGCCTTGGCCACCCGGTCGGGCAGTTTGTCGCGGCCCAATTCGTCGACCGTGCGCGCGCCCTTGCGATCGTGGTCGGCGGCTTCACCGCGCAGCAGCGCCACCACTCCGCCCGACCAGAAATGCGCGCCAAACACGGCCGCGGCGGTCGCCACCGCCATCTGGAAGTCATCCAGGCCATCGAGGCAGCCACCGCGGGTGGCCAGCAAGTCGTGTGCGCCGAAGTCGCGCTGCCAGACTGCCGTGTCCACGTGCCAACTGCCGTCGCGCAGCACGATGGCGCCGCGCTTGTGCAGTGCCTCGATGGCGCCCAGCACCCGGCCCGGCCGGCCACTGCCGAGCTCGACCAGCGCGGCAAGGTGGTTGTCCTGCACACCCTGCACGCCGGCGAGCGCGCGCTGGGCGAGATCGCGAACTGTCGCCGTAGCCAGCGGTGCCAGTTCCAAGATCGGCCGATCGGCCAACCAACTGCGCCGCACCGCGCCGCGGCGGTCGGTGGCAAACACCACCGCGACCGGCAGCTCCGGTGCCTGGTCCAGCAGCTTGGCAAATGCGTCGAGGCTCTCCGCGTCCGCCTCGCCTGCTTCGTCCACCAACAGCAGCGTGGGCGGGTCGGCCAGCACCTTGTGCAGCAGGCCGAACAGCGCCTCGTGCGCGCGGTGCGCCTGCTCGGTGCGGTCCAAGAAGTCGATGTCGTGGTCGTTCCAGAAGTGGAAACCGAGCATCGGGCCGCAGGTGCGCGCGATTTCGGCACCAGCCGGGTCGGCGTACAGGGCTTCGACGCTGCGCTCAAACCGCTCGCCAGCGATGGTCCCGGCCAGGAACTCACCGATGTCAAAGCGCAGCCGCATCAGCCGTTCGAGCAAGGCGTAGGCGCGCACACAGCCTTGGGCGGACACCGCCAGCACCCGCGTGCCCGGCAGTTCGGCGACCGCGCGATCGCGCACCGCGCCCAGGACCGTTGACCGGCCGGAGCCTGCCTCGCCTTGCACGGTCAGCGCGGCCATGCGGCGGTCGCGCAGGCCCGCAAGGGCGTGATCGGCGACCTGCTTTGTTTCCCGTTCGCGCGCGAACAGCACCAGCGCGGACCCGGCCGCCGACCGCCACGGCAGCTCGAATCCTTGCGGAGTCACCGTCCCGCGCGAAGTGTCGCCCGAGCCTTGCTCCAGCAGATCGGCGTCGGCAAAGAACTGGCCGACGATGTCGACCGGGCGATCACTGCGGGAGATCGGGCCCGAGTCGTTGCGCAGCGGTGCCAGGCACACTTCGCAAAAGCGAAACGACGAGATGTTCTCATGGCCGCAGCGGTGGCAGCGCATCCTGGGCCTTGGCCGCGCGGGGGTATTCGCGGCAGTGCAAGTCGGTACGAGGGGCGGTTTGCAGGTGCGCGCGGACCCAAACGGCCCGCGAACCCGATCAATTGTGCGTCACATGCGGGCGGCGGCGCAATGGCCGCGGCGCACCTACTTGCGCACCTTTGCCTTGTTTTCCGGCTTGGCCCTGCCAGACGCGACGAGCTCTGGTTCCTGCGGCACGTCGGGGGTCGGCACTGGCTCCGGGATGGCGTCTTTTGGCTGACGCAGCGCGCGCACCAGCAGGACGATGCCCGCCAGCACCAGCGGCAGCGACAGCCATTGGCCGGTGGTCAAGTGAAAATCCCCGGCGCGCTCCAGCACCCCGAGGAAACCCTCGGTGCGCAGCTGCTCGTCTTGGAATTCCTTGAAGTTCTCATACAGGAACCGCTGGCCGAAGTAGGCGATGAAGAACACACCGGCGTAAAAGCCCGATCCGGCCCGCCGGATGTCGCGGCTTTGTAAGAACATCAGTAGCGCAAATGTCACCACGCCCATCGCGAATTCGTACAACTGGCTCGGGTGGCGCGGCAGGCAGTTGGCCTTGTCGATGTGCTCAATCTGGCAGTACCGGTAGAACTGCACGCCCCACGGCACGTCGGTGACGCGGCCGACGATCTCGCTGTTGAAGAAGTTGCCGATCCGCACCCCGCCGGCCGCGATCGCGATGGCCGGCGCCAGGTAGTCGCCCAGCCGAAACCAGGTCTTGCCGTGTTTGCGGGCAAACAGCCACAGCGCCAGGATGAGGCCGACCGTTGCGCCGTGCGAGGCCAGCCCGCCTTTCCAGAACTTGATGATCTCGATCGGATTGGCGAGGTAGGTCTTGTATTCGTAGAAGAAGACGTGGCCCAGCCGCGACCCGCCGACGATCGCGATGACGCCCCACCACAAGAACTGCTCGGCAAAGTCGTGGCTCTCGCCGTTGCGCAGCGCCTGGCGCCGCCACACCGCAAAACCGGTGTAGATGGTCAGCGCGAACATCACGCCGTAGTAGCGAATTTGCAGGGGCCCGAGGTTGACCAGGATCGGGTCCCAGTTCCAGGGAATGGCGGCGAGCATGGCGATCCTTTTGGCCCGGCGGGCGCGCAAAGGTAGCGGTCCGGCGGGCCCGGTCAAGCGCAGGCGCGGGATCGGCTAGAATTCTCCCCGCAAACCAAGGCTTGGGATGATCGGCAACCCGGTCTGGTACTGGCTGGCGGTGGCGTCGTAGTTGTACTGGACGCCTTCGGGATTGCCGTGGTTGTAGACGTTCTGGATGTCCAGGTACACGTTGAAAAGCCAGTCTTCAAACACGAATTTCTTGTCGATGCGCAGGTCGAGTTGGTGAAACGCCGGTAGGCGATCGGTGAAAATCTCGGCCGCCTGCACCCGGGTGTAGGTGTCGTTGGCCTCGTTGTAGACGGCCGTCGACAGCGGCGTGGTCGGGTTGCCGGTCACCCAGCGAAACCGTGCGCCGATCTCCCAGTTGTCTGGCAGCTTGTAGCTGCCGAGCATGGTCAAGATGTGGGTCTGGTCCCAGCCGAACGGCCGCTCGGGCAGGTGCGGTTCGTCGCGGCGCAGCGCCTGCTGCAAGGTGTAGGCGATCCAGCCAAAGAAGCGGCCGACCGGCTTGTGGCGCACCAGCAATTCGGCGCCCAGGATGCGGCCGGTGCCCGCATTGATCGGCGGTTCGGGCACCACGCTCTT
This sequence comes from Myxococcota bacterium, assembly GCA_964230235.1. Taxonomy (GTDB): domain Bacteria; phylum Myxococcota_A; class UBA9042; order UBA9042; family UBA9042; genus SXRM01. The sequence continues at coordinate 6,727 of CAXRHS010000997.1, read as the reverse complement.
GGGGTAGACCACGAGGTTGCTCAGGTCCTTGCGAAACAGCTGGAAGTCGACGTCGACGGCGTCGCTGACCTTGTACTCGGCGCCCGCTGCGACCTCAAAGCTGCGCGAAGGCAGCAGATCCGGGTTGCCAAAGCGCGCGCCGACTTCGTTGGGCTGCGGCCGCTGCACCCGCTCACCCGCCGCGGCCTTGAGCGTCCACACCGGGTCGGCCTGCCAGCGCAGGTTCAGGCGCGGGGTCAGCGCTTCGCCGCCCGACGTGCCGCGAAAAAGATCCAAGCGCATGCCGGGAACCACTTCGAGGTCTGGGCGCAGGTTGAACACGGCGTCGAAGTACGCGGCCGGTGAGATGAACACGCCCGACTGGGTCACTTGTATGCGCCGCGTCGGCACGCCGGCGCCGCCGCCGCCAAACGTGCCGCGCTCCCCGGTCGTTTGCACCGGCGGCGCATAGATGTCGACCCGGAACGGGTTGCAGAAGATATCCAGGCCCGGCCGCAGCTGCAGCGGCCCTTTGCCAAAGGTGAAGTCCTGGCGCAGCGTGTACTCGCGGTTGGTGCCTTCGGCCCGGAACAGATCGCCAAACGCGGCGTCCAGCACGCCATAGGTGGCGCCGAGCGTGGTGTTGGAGGTCCAGTCGTCGCCACTGTGGCGCAAGATGCCGATCAACGTGTGAAAGCTGGTGCGACTGGCCAGCTCGCCGCGCGCTTGCGGAAACGCGGCCGGCGGGTTCTTGAGCACGGCCGTCAGCGCATCGTCGGAGCCAAACCAGAACCACGACATCGAGGTGCGGTCGCTGAACCGGTGATCGAGCTTGAGCTGGTAGTCCCAGTAGCGCGGCGCCAGCGTCAGCGGCAGTTGCTTGGCGATGATGTCCAGGCTCAAGAAGGCGTCGATGTACGACCGGCGGGCGGCGGCGGCGATGGTGGTATTCTCGCCCAGCGGGCCCTGGAGCAAGAAACCCGTGTGGTACACGTTGCTTTCGAGGTAGCCGTGCCAGCGGTCCTGCTTCCTGGGCAGCGCCAGCCGCGCGTTGAGCAAGCCGCCGGTCTGGCGGCCAAAGCGCGCACTGAAGCCACCTGGATAGAAGTCGATGCTGTCCAGCAGATCGGTATTGACGATCGAGTACACCCCGCCAAAGTGGTAGATGAGCGGAACCCGCACGCCTTCGACCGCGATGAGGGTGTCGAGCGGCGCCGACCCGCGCACCACCAGAAACCCCGATCCGCCGGTGCCGCGCGCGACGCCCGGCAGGTTCTGCACCACCTTGAACGCGTCGCCCTGCACCCCTGGGATGCGCTGAATTTCTTCGGCGCCCAGGCTCCTGCGCGCCATCTGGCCGGCCTCGGGCGGGGCGACGGCGCTGGCGCGGTAGACCGTGTAGCTCAAGCGTTCGGCGCGCAGCTTGACGGTTGTGGTCTTGCCGTCGCTGATCTGCACGGTCTGGCGCAGCGGCTTGTGGTCGGTGCCGGGCAGGTACACTTCGGCGACGCCCGCGCGCAACAGGCCAAACCGAAAGCGACCGTCCGCATCGGTCAGCACTTCGGCACCCTGCGCGGTGACGGTCACGGTGGCGCCGATGACCGGCCTGCCGGTGCCTTTCTCGATGACCTGGCCGTCCAGACTGGAAAACCCGGCCGGGGCGCGCTCGATGTCGCGGCGATCATAGCGACTTTGCCCGGGCGCCGCCTCGCGCCGGTACGCGGCAAAGCGCGCGCCGAACTTGAAGCGCCAGGTGATGCGCACCGCGACCGCTTTGCCGGCCTGGCGCGCCGGCGAAAACGTCATCTGCCGAGCGGCTTGCACGGCAGCTGCATCGAATTGAGGGCCGGCGGATTGTGCGACCTTGACCGCCTTGACCGCCCCCGCGGGGTCGATGTCGATTTCGACCACCACCGTGCCGCCGACGCCCTTGTCCTCCATCGCCGGCGGATACGCCGGTTCGACGGCCTTCAGCGGTTCCGGCGGGACCAGCGCCGCCGGGTCGGCCTGGGCCAGCGCCAGGGCCGGCAGCAGCGCCAGCATCGGCAGCAGTGGCAGCAACGGCAGCAGTGCCCGCGCCGTCCGGGCAACCAGCAGGCTAAGGACCCGTGCAAAAACAGGTCGATCGACACAAGCGCGGAGCGGAGCGGCGAGTCGACTTGCAAAGTCGCGAGCTTGCGACCCACTTGGCAAGCAACGGGCCAACGTGGAAAATCGAATAGACTTTGTACGGGCCCTAAGCACCGGTGGACCCGAAACCGCCCGCGCCGCGCGCCGAGGGCTGCAGATTGTCGTTCAGTTCAAAGGCCGCCTGTGCAACGGGCGCGACCACCAGTTGGGCGATGCGGTCGCCGCGGCGCACCGTGGCCGGCTGGTCGCCGAGGTTGACCAGCAACACCATCAGCTCGCCGCGGTAGTCGGCGTCGATGGTCCCTGGGGCGTTGAGCACGGTCAGGCCGTGGTGCCAGGCCAGGCCGGACCGCGGGCGCACCTGGACTTCGAAACCGGGTGGGATGGCCATCCGCAGCCCGGTCGCGACGCGCGCCCGGCCAAGCGGCGCCAGGACCAGCGGTTCGTCAATCGCTGCACACACATCGGCGCCCGCAGCGCCCTGGGTGGCATAGCCAGGCAGCGGCAGGTCGCGGTCGCGGGCCGGGTCAATGCGCTGCACGGCGATGGCGACGGTTGGGGACACAGGCGCTCTGGCGCCGGCCGCGGCGCGCGCCAACATTAGGCGGCATGGGTGCGCAGTGCAACGGCCAGGGCGTGCGAACGCCTGTTGAGATTGTGAAGAAGGTTTGCTCCGCGCCCTCCTTCTCCGGAACTGCCCCGCAAGATCTTCGAAATCATTTCAGAATGCTCACGCCTGGCACGGCGCGTGCCGCGGCGGAGACCGTCTTGCCTCAACCTGCGTTGGCGCGAGCGGCGGGTGGCGACCGGCATCTTGACAGCCCGATCTTGCCCGTCAACCATCCGCGCCCGGCGCAACTGCGCGCGTCTGGCGGCGTGGCGAGCACCATTGGCGCCGCAACCGGGACCCGCACCGTGGACAAGCCAGGCCAGCCCTTCGCCCTGTTCCTGCGCTGGCGCCAGTTGGAGTCGTGCGCGCGCCTGCTCGTTGTGCTGACCTTGCTGCACCTGCTGGCGATGGCTGCGACCTGGCCAGACGCCATCACCAACACCGACGAACTGAGCTACGTCGCCGCGGCGATGGATTATGCCGAGGGTCGCCGTTTGGGGCAGGCCATCAGCCCCGACACCCTCAAGCTTGCGGATCGCGTCAACACCCTGTACCCCGCCGGAACCTCGTTGGCCCAGGCACCCTGGGTCGCCGCCTTTGGCTGGCGCGGTGCCTTTGCGGTGCCGCTTTTGGGATTCTTGGGCGCCGTGTGGGCGATGTATGCCCTGTTGCGCGCAGTCGGCGCCAATCCCTGGTTTGCGCTGGTGCTGCCCGCCTTTCCGGCCACGACCGTACTGGCCCGCTGCGCCAACAGTGATACCTGGAACCTGTTTCTGGTCACCGCGGCGCTCGCGCTTTTGGCCAGCGGCGCGCGCGGGCCGCCGTGGCGGTGGACGCTTGCCGGCCTGACTGCCGGCCTGGTGCTTTCAACCCGCGAAGCGTCGGTGCTGGTCCTTGGGCCAGCGATGCTGGCCGTGCTGCTCGGCCGCCAGCCCGGCTGGCCGTGGCTGCTGCTTGGTGGCGTGATCGGTTCGAGCGTCCGACCGATCTCTGCTTGGGTCCTCTACGACAACCCGCTGTTTCGACACCCGGGCTATGGCGAGTTCACCTTGCCATGGGCGCTGCGCAACTTGCCGTTCTATGCGGCGATGACACTGGTGCTGATCCCAGGTGGTCTGGTCGCGCTTGCCGGGTACCGCGGCTGGCGGTGGCGCGAACTGGTGGGCGGGGCGACGGCGTTCGTGGTGCTGCACGCCGCCTACCAATACGGAGCAGGCGAGTCGGGCGGACCCAATGCCGTGGTCATCGGCGGCCGCTATTTGATGCCTGCGTTGCCGGTGTTCGCGCTGGCGCTGGCCTGGCAGGCACGGCCCGCCTTGGCCCAGGACGCCGCCGCTGGACGCTGGCTGGACCGCTTGCGCGCGGCCCTCGATCGGCGCGCGCCGGCGCTTTTTGCGACCATCGGCATCGCGTCGGTCGCCATCCACCCGTTGTCGTACTGGTGGAGCCGCAACCATGCCCGCCTCGCCCACGACATTTGCACCCACGTGCCGGCCGATGCGCGCGTGGTAATCAGCGGCGCGACGGTCATCAAAGCGCTGGGTCCGTGGCATTGCCGGCGCGCTTGGATCCCCGAGAACCACTTGACCGCTTCGCTGGCCAGGCAGTGGGCCCGCGAATCCACGCCGCTGTACGTCGTCAACGGTCAACGCGACGACAGTGCCGCCTACCGCGCAGGCGGCGCTGCGTTCTTGCAGTGGCTGGACGCGCGCGTCCCGGCAAACTGGCGCCAGGTGGTGCACCGCGCTCGGCTTGGCGTCGTCGATTTGGAGATTTCGCGGGTCGTCGCGCCGCCGGATGTGCCGCCGCCGCAAGGTGCTGCGCCTTGATCGGTCCAATCAACCTGGTTGGCCGGGATCCACTTTTCGCAACGTGATGTGCCAGTGCAGGGCAAAGGCGCCCCATGCCGGCGCCGTCAACCGGTCGACCGCCGTCGCCAGCACCGCCAACGGCCCGGGCAACATCGAGCGCCGGGTCACGCCGCCAGACGCGAGGTAGGCAAACCACGGCAGCAGCGTCAGCCGTTCGATGCGCAACGTCGGGTGATCGCGCTCAAAGCGGCCGCGATCGCGCACGAACACCAGCCACGACAGCGCCTGATTGGCGTCGGCCATTGCGTCGGACTGGTCAAAGGTCCAGTCCGCCGCCTGATCGTCATACGGTTCTGGGTGAAACGAGCCAAACACCGCCCGCGCCAGCGGCGTGTGCGCGACCTCGATCATGGACACCACGCCGCCCGGAACCAGCGTGCGTTCGGCTTCGGCGAAAAAGCGCGCGACCTCTGGGATGTGGTGCAGGCAATGGGTCAGCACGATCGCGCGCAGCGACCGGTCGGCAAAGGGCAGCGCGCGCGCGTCGACTACCCGATCGGCCAGACCGGCGACCACATCGGAGGTGATGACTTCGGGCAGCAACGTGCGCAGGTAGCTGCCTCCGCTGCCGAGCTCCAGCAGTTCGCCCGATGCGCCTTGCGGCACCGACGCGACGTCGGCGATGAGGCGCCGGTACCAGTCGTCGTAGCACGCCCGCAACAACGGCTTGTGGTCCAGCAGCGCGCGCTGGGCCGCGAACCAGGCTGGCGATCCCATGGCCACGCCGCGCAGGCTGGGTTCTTGCAACAGCATCGTTTCTCAGGTCCTTTTGGGGCATTGGCGTCAGTTGCGCGTGCGTTGGCGCAAGGTTTCTGCGGCCGCTTCCGATCGCACTTTGGCCAGCCAGTAGATGGCCACCAACCCGTCGCGGGCGCGAATTTTCTTGCCCTCGAGGATGCCGCGCGGATTGTAGCTGATCGGCACTTCGGTAATACGAATGCCCGACAGCATCGCCTTGCCGGTGAACTCGGGGCAGAACTCGAATCCGCGGCAGCGCAGCTCAAAGCGCTCAAGGACCGACCGCCGGAAGACCTTGTAGCCGGTTGCTTCGTCGGTGATGCGCTGGCCGTACAGAACCCGCGTCGAGTGGGTCAAAATCAGGTTGGCCAGCAGATTGAGGCCGCGCATGCCCTTGGGAAAGCCGGCGTGAAAACGCGATCCGTACACGACCAGCACTTCGGGATCAGCAAACGGCGCCAGTAGCGTCGGATAGTCGCTGGGCGAGTATTCCAGGTCGCCGTCTTGCACGATGATGATGTCGCCGGTGGCCAGCTTGAACCCGGCGCGCAGCGCGGCGCCCTTGCCATGGTTGACCAGGCCGGTGTGCACCTTGAGGTTGGCGGCGTGCTGCGGGTGATCGGCCAGAAACTCGTTGATCGCGCGCACGGTGCCGTCGGTCGATCCGTCGTCGACCACGATGACGTCGCGGTCGGCGCGGTCGACGAGCGGTGCCTGGAACACCCGGCGCAGAATCTCGGCCACCAAAAGCGCTTCGTTGTAGACCGGTATGACGATGCTGACGCGCTGGATGGGCTCGCTCATCGGGTCTCCTCGTTGGTTCGCCGGTTCCAAGGTGGGCAGCTGGCGCGCTGCGCCAGTTCGCGCAGGACCACCAGGTAGTCTATGGGTGTCATCGACACCCGCTGGAGATCATCGGTGACGTCGACCGACACCAGTGCCTTTTGGCCCAGCAGGTTCTCGGACGTCATCGGCAGGCGCAAGCCAAGGCGCTCGCACCACCCCAGGGCCGCCGCCGTCGCGTCGCCCGGCAGCGGCACCACCGGCAGCCACGATCGCCCCAGGCTGCGCGCGACTGCGCGGTAAAAAGGCACCACCGCCACCGGTTGCGGCTGGGCGATGGTCAGCGTTCCGCACAACCTGCGCGTCAGCGCCGTCTGCACGGCGGCAACCAGGTCGGGCAGGCCGATCGGCTGCAGTTGGGCGGTACCACCGTAAAAGCTGGGCACCGCCGGAGCCACCGCCAGCGTGGCCGCCAGCCGCTGGAATACGCCGCCTTCGCCCAGCACGAACCCGGGGCGCACCACCAGATCGCGGGTCGGATCGAGCAGGCCTTCGACTTGCAGCTTGGATCGACCGTAGTGGGAGAGCGCGCCCGGGTGCGCCGACATTGACGAGA
>CAXRHS010000996.1:0-7596 GCA_964230235.1 Myxococcota bacterium | reverse complement strand
CAGAATCCGCCAGTGCAGGCGCCGCCGCCCGCGCAGGCCGCAGTGCCGTCGGGCAGAGTCGACCACTGGCAGCCGGCCTTGGGGTCGCAGGCGTCGGCGGTGCAATCATTGCCGTCCTGACAGTTGGCCGCCTTGTGGGTGCAACCGCTGGCGTCGCAGCCATCCGCGGTGCAAGGGTTGCCGTCATCGCAATTGGCTTGTATCCCCAAGCACTTGCCGCCCTGGCAGCTGTCGCCGGCCGTGCACGCCGAGCCATCGGTGCAGGTGGCGCCGTCCGCGAGCGGAGCCAGGCCGCACGCACCGGTCTTGGGGTCGCACTGGGCGGCAAGGCACGCGCTGTCGTCCTTTTTGCTGCAGTACACCACGCTGCCGGGGTTGAACACGCACTTGGGCGCCGCCGACTTGTCGCAGTACCAGGTGCCATTGCACAGGTTGCCGTCGTCTTTGCCGGCGCAGTCGGCGTTGGTCGCGCATTCGCACACGAACGTGCCGCCCTTGCACACGCCCAACACGCACACGTCGTTCTTGGTGCAGGTATCGCCGTCGTTGCAGGTGCTGAAGTCGACCGCCGGCGTCGGCTTGCACTCGCCGGTCTTGGGCTGGCACTGGTTCCTGAGGCAGTCGCTGTCGTCGACCGATTGGCATGTCTTGATGGTCGCGGGGTTGACCTCGCAGGTGGGCGGCGTTTTGCCCTTGTTGCAGTACATCGTGCCGTTGCATTGGTTGCCGTCTTCGTATTTGCTGCACTGGCTGTCGGCGCTGCAGGCGCAGGTGTTGGTGCCGCCTTTGCATGCGCCCTTGTCGCACAAGTCGCCGACCGTGCAGGCGTCGCCATCGTCGCAGATCGTGGTGGTCGGCGCGTCGGCCATGCCGCACTGGCCGGTCTGGGGCACACAGACGTTGTGCTTGCACGCGGTGTCCAGGCCGCTCGGGCACACGACCAGCGTGTTCGGGTTGACTTCGCATTTCTTGGCTGCCTTGTTGCAGAACAGCGTGCCGTTGCACAGGTTGCCGTCTTCCTGAGTCTTGCAGTCCGCGTCGCTTTCGCACTGGCAGATTTCGGCGCCGCCGCTGCACACCGCCGCCTGGCAGACCTCACCTTTGGTGCACGGGTTGCCGTCGTCGCAGGCCGTGCCGAGCTTGGGCGGGCGCCCGGCGGCAGCTTGTGCCACCCGCAACTCGCGCCCTGGCAGACTTTTTCCACCGACTCGACCAGCGACAGCGTGCAGGTCTCCGGTTTGGCGGTCGGCGCGCAATCGCACTGGCCGGTTGCGGGGTTGCACGCGTTCTTGCTGCACACGGTGTCCAAGGCGCTGGCGCAGGCGATGACGGTCGCGGGGTTGACCTCGCAGACGGCGGGCTTCTTGCCCTTGTTGCAGAAAAGCGTGCCGTTGCAGAGGTTGCCGTCCTCTTGCGTGGCGCAGTCCGCGTTGCTGGTGCAACTGCAAGTGTCGGCGCCCGGCTTGCACTGGCCGGCTTCGCAGTAGTCGCCGGTGGTGCACGCGACGTCGTCGCTGCAGGGCGGCACGCCCAGCACAGCCTCGCCGGGCGCCTTGGCCTGCCAGGTGCAGCCTTTGGCGTCGCAGACTTGCTTGGCGTTCTCGGTCGGCGTGGGCGCGCACTGGCCGGTCGTTGGCTGGCAGACATGCTTGCTGCAAGCGGTATCGGCTGCGGGCGAACAGGTGACCACGGTGACCGGGTTGACTTTGCACTGGTACGGCAGCTTGGATTTGGCGCAGAACAGCGTTCCATTGCAGGCGTTGCCGTCCTCGAATGGGGCGCAATCGGCGTCGGTCGCGCAGTCACACCACGATGGCCCGGACGCGATGCACTGGCCACCTGCGCACTGCGATGCGCCGGTGCACGGCAGCCCGTCGTCGCATGCCGCGCCATCGGCCAGGACTTTTTGGCAGGCACCCGTCGCGGGGTTGCACACTTGCTGTTCACAACCAGCCGCCAGCGCGTTGGCACAGTGAACGACGGACGCACCCAGAATCTCGCAGCGAAACGGAAACGCGGTCTTGTTGCAAAATAGCTTGCCGTTGCAGGCGTTGCCATCGTCGAGGGCGGCGCAGTCGGCATCGGTACTGCACTGGCAGATGGGCAAACCGCCGACGCACAGACCCGCTGCGCAAGTGGTCGCCGTCGTGCAAGGGTTGTCATCGTCGCAGGTGGTGCCGTCGGGCTGCCCTTGACAGCTGGCCTGTTGCCGTGCCGCGGCGTCCGCATCCGCACCAGCAAGGCCGCCGTCGCCAGCGACTGCGATGTCCGGTGCAAGTTGACTGGCATCCGCAGCGCTTGCAGTCGGCGTCGGCGCAGTGGCTGCTGGTGACCCACAACCAGTCGCGCAAACCAGCCACGCCGCGGCCAACCTGCCCAAGATCAGCCGATGGATCGCCGTGCGCATCCCGCACCCCCTGCGCAAGCAGGACGGCGGGCGGCCGAAACGCCGATGCCCCATTCGGCGGCCGCCTGCGCGTCCAACCACGAAATCCGAAGGTTAGTCTACGGCTGAATGAAATGGAAGGCACAAATCGTCGGCAAGAACGCGACCGAAGTCGCGCCACCATCACGGCCGCGCAACTTTTCGCTTTCTTATCATCGATCTGAACAAAGGGTACCTGCGTGTTTGGGCATCTTTGCCGGCGCTAGCGACGCCTGCGCAGGTGCGTGAGCGCCTGACCCACAAAGTGCGCCGCCGCCGCCAGCGAGGCGCCGGGATCGTCCAGCGCCAGGACCGCGTCAGTATCGGGCATACCCTCTCGCCGCGCGGCGCGCACGATGCCTCCAAGACCGTCGCTCTGCCCCAGCGCCACGACATCGCGCAGGGCGTACTGCCACGCCACGCCTTGGCGCTGGACGGCCGGCGCCGGATCGGACAGGCCCGCCAGTTCGGCCACGTGGGCCGCAATCAGATCGGTGCCGGCCGCGCGGCACAGGTCGTACCACAGGGTCGGCCGCGGGTTGATTTCGATCAGTCGCCATTTGTGCCGACGCAGATCCCACTTGAACTCGGTGCCACACAGCCCGCGGTAGTCGAGCTGCCGAACGATGGCGGCCGACAGCGCAGCTACATCTGGAAGGTCTTCCGTCACTACCCGCGAACCGGAGCCAAACTGCCGCGGAAACTGGCGGATTTTGCGCGCCGTCAGCACGTGGCGCACGTGCCCGGCCTGATCCGCCCAGACCGCGCCAACGCCCAGGTTGCGCTCTGGCCCCGCGACCAACTCCTGTAAGACCACCGCTTGGGGGTCACCGACGACGTCGTCCATTGCGCGCAGCAAAGCGTCCACGGTGTCGGGGACCAGCAGCTTTTGCCCCGCCAGCCGCGCACGCCACTGATGGCCAGCGCGCGGCTTGACGATGCATGGCGTGCCAACCTCGGCGGCAAATGCGCGAACATCGGCCAGGTAGCGCGGCAGCACCGTCAACGGCACGTCGATGCCGAGCGCGCGGCAGCGCTCGCCAAATGCCCACTTGTCGAGCAGGGTGCCGGCGCGGTCCGCGCAATAGCCCGACGAAAGCCGGATTGCCGGCGACAGCGCGTCGGCGTGGGCGATCGCCCACTCGCAGGCGTCGTCCGCAGCCGGCACCAGCACCACGGGCGCCGACAGAGAGCGAGCAAACTCGGCGAGGTCGCGCGCCAGTGAGGCGTCGAGCGCCCGGGCGGTCAGTCGCGGATGGCGACCGACATGGCGGCTGTACAGGCCTGGACGGGTCCGGTCGTCGTCGATGCCAAGCACGGGCCCCAGCCGTGCGGCGGATCGGGCCACAGCGATGCCGGTCCCGGTGAGCGCTGGCACCACCGTAACAACCTGACCGCGTGTCCAATCCCCTGCCATGCGTCGCATCTCCCAAGGCGGCCGAACCGGGGCAGTCTGGCGCGGTGGCAGGCGCGCCGTCAATCGCGGTTGCGCGCGCCATGCCGGCGATCTACTGTTGTGCCGCTGCTCCTGCGGAGAGACGCCGTGCCAGCTTTCGTGGACATTGACGTTTATCCGCACCCGGCGCTGCCCGATGGCTGTGTTGCGCGGTGGAAGGTCGAGGGTCACCCCGAATCGGTCACAACGCTGTGGTACGAGCCCGACGATGGCCCGGATGGCGAACACCGCGTGCAGGCGGCCTGGTCCGATGGACGCCGAACGCCCGCAACGCAGGTGCGCATCGAGGACTCGGCGGCAGGGATTTCGCTGCTGGTCTATGGCGGCGACTACGGCCTGCGTCTGCAGCGGGACGATGGCCCGGAGCGCGCGGAGCCGTACCTGATCATCGCGCCTTAGTCGCTGATTTCAGAAGACTCTTGTGCATCGAAAGACTGGACGGTGCAGCAACGTGCCTGCGCACCCGCTCTTGCGTGCAGTTCTAGGAGCCAATCCCGCGTCGCGGGGTGCCGCCCGAACACGTCAGGATAAACGTATCCGGCCTGTTCTGGCCGCAGCCGCTTATGCCGGTTTTTCGACCCTGCCATCGGGCCGGCGCGCGAACCGCTGCGGCTCGGCGCCGTGCACGGGATCGTGGCGCGGCCACGGCCAACCGCCAAACGACGTGCGCTGGTAGTCGCTGTACGCCTGGGCGATTTCTTCGCGGGTATTCATGACAAACGGGCCGTACTGCACGACGGGCTCGCCGATCGGCTTGCCTTGCAGGACCAGGGCTTGGGTGACGTCTGCGCCGGCCTGCAAGGTAACCGGCACATCGGGACGCAAGCGCACCGCGTGGTTGACCGGCACCGACCGCGCGCCGACCTGCAGCGATTGCCCGGCGAAGAAGTACAGTGTCCGGTTGCTGGTCGCCAAAGTCGGCGGCAGCGTCCAGCGCGCGCCCGCTTCCATGCGAATCGGCCAGATGGCGACGTCGCTGTCGGGCTTGGCGGCGAAAGAGTCCGGCGGCGGCGCGGGCGGCCGCACGTCGCCCAGGGCCCCTGCGACGACTTTGACTTCCGTCGCGCGGCCACCGTCGTCGCGGTGGCGCAAGATGCCGATGGCGTCGTTCCAGAGCATGGAAAAATACGGCGTCGCCATCTTGTCGCGCTTGGGCAGGTTCAACCAGATCTGGAAAAGTTCGACCGGATTCTCGGCGTCCTGGCGCAACAAAGGAAACATCTCAGAGTGTTGAATGCCGCGACCGGCCGTCAGCCACTGCACATCGCCCTCGCCATAGCGCGCCGCCGCCCCCATCGAGTCCGCGTGATCCAACAAGCCGCGACGCACGACCGTCACGGTCTCAAAGCCGCGGTGCGGGTGCGAAGGAAAGCCAGGGACTTTGCGGCCGTGGTACATGCGCCAGCCGTCGATCCCGGCGAAGTCCTGCCCCATGTCGCGGCCAGCCAGCGAGGCTTGCGGCCCGAACTCGGCGTTGCCCTTTGGGTAGGCGTCGTCGTGATGCACGCAAAACAGGAACGGATCAAACGTCTTCCACACGAATTCGAGCGGATGCTGCGAAATGATCGGATCTATTGTAGCGACGGCGGGTTGCGGAGCGGGCATGGGCACCTCGGGCGCGGCCACAGGTTGGGCGGCGGGCGGCGACTTGGGCGCGCAACCGGGCACCGCGGCGACAGATGCGGCGGCGGCCAGGTTGTGCAGGGCCTCGCGGCGGGTCAAGCGCGACATCGCGGCACCTCGCGCGGCGGTCGATCCACCGGCGTTGCGGCAGCCAAGCACCCGCTGCGTGCGGCGTCAAGTTCGGGTTTTGGAAACGCAGCGTCGCTGCGGCTTGACCGCGCCGATTCAAAAGTCCGGCGTATTCGCCGTGAGCGCCAGGTTTGCCCTTCTTGCTCGCCTGGTCGCACGATTGCGACGGGAAGGTGACACAGCGCGCTGCACGGCAGCTGGCATTTGCCTTGCTCCGCGCAAGCGCCGAGCCGACGCCAGGATGCGAGCCGCGTTCTGGTGCGCTAGGCTTGCTGCGCGCCACCGGCCAGGACCGCCATGCACACCCGCGCCACCACCTGCAACCGCGACTGCCCCGATGCGTGCCGTATCCACGCCGATGTGCAGGACGACCGTATCGTCGCTTTGCGCGGTGACCCCAATCACCCGATTACCCAAGGGTTCTTGTGCCACCGCACCGCGCAGTATCTGCACCGGCAGTACGCGCCCGACCGCGTGACGCAACCGCTGGTACGCCGCGGCGAGCAGTTCGTCACAACCTCCTGGCCCGAAGCACTGAACCTGATTGCCGAAAACATGCTGCGCATCCGCGCCCAATCCGGGCCGGCCGCGATCTTTCACTACATCAGCGGCGGGTCGCTGGGCCTGCTGCAGGGGGTGGTCGGCCGTTTCTGGCAGGCGTTCGGGCCGGTCACGACCAAGCGCGGCGACATCTGCAGCGGCGCCGGCGACGCCGCGCAAGAGATGGACTTTGGCCTCGAAGACAGCAACGACATCCACGACCTGCTGAACCGCCGCTGCATCCTGCTGTGGGGCAAGAACCCTGCCGTTTCTGGCCCGCACTTGCTTCCCATCCTCAAGCGGGCGCGGGCAAACGGCTGCAAAGTGGTGCTGATCGACCCGGTGCACCACAAGTCGGTCGGCCACTGCGACCAGTTTGTGCAGGTGCGGCCCGCCGGCGACTTTGCGCTGGCGATGGCGATGGCGCGGGTCCTATTTGAGCGTGGCCTTGTGTCGGACGGAGCGGCGTCGCTTTGCGACAACTTTGCGGATTTCGAGGCGATGGCGCGTTCACGGGCGCTGGTGGACTGGTGCGCGGTCGCCGATGTCGCGCCGGAGATCGCCCAGGGCCTGGCGCTGGACCTGGCTCAGGGACCGACCAACATCCAGGTCGGCTGGGGCATGGGTCGGCGCGGCATCGGCGGCGCCATCGTGCGGGCGCTCGACGCCTTGTGCACGATTTCGGGCAACCTGCGGGTGGCGGGCGGCGGGGTGTCGTTCTACTACAAGCGTCGCGGCGCCTTTGACACCGCTGCGCTGCACCTGGCCGACCCGCCGCGCACGATTTGCGAGCCGCTTTTTGGCCGCGAGGTCCTGCAGGCGGCGGACCCGCCGATCCGCATGGTGTGGGTTACCGCCGGCAATCCGGTGGCCATGCTGCCCGAGTCCGCGACCACGGCCGAGGCGCTGCGTACCCGCGAATTCGTCGTGGTCGCAGACAGTTGGATGAGCGACACCGCCCGCCTCGCCCATGTCGTGCTGCCGACGGCGACCCTGCTTGAAACCGATGACCTGGTCGGAGCGTACGGCAACCACCAGCTGGGGTGCGCGGACGCGGTGGTGGCGCCGCTCGGGCAGGCCCGCACTGACCTGCAGATTGCGCAGGCTCTGGCCGAACGGCTCGGCATGGGCGACGTGGTGGCAGGCAGTGCCGAGCAGTGGCGGCAGTTGCTGATTGCGCGCACGCTGGGTCCGCATGGCATCGGCTTGGCCGATCTGCGCGAGGGCTATGTCCGCAACCCGCTGGCACCCCACGTGCTCTTCGCGGATCGCACACCCAATACGCCAACGGGCCGCGTGCAACTGCTGACCGAGCCGCCGCCGGATCCGGAAGATGACCCGGCGTTTCCGCTGCGCCTGATGTCGCTTTCAACCGAGAAATCCCAGAGCTCGCAATGGGTTCGACCACAGTCTGGGCCGATTG
>CAXRHS010000995.1:0-2563 GCA_964230235.1 Myxococcota bacterium | reverse complement strand
GGGGCGTCCAAGCAGCGCCCGCGCCTGCTCAGGCGACTGACACAAGGGCTTTTCGACCAAAAGCGGCAGGGCCAGGGTCTGAGCCACCGCGAAATGGTGTTCGGTTTGTGTGGCCACCACCGCGAGTGTAAAAGCAGACGCCAGTCCAGGCCCATAGGGCACCGTTTGCAGACTTTGCGGCAAGCCAAGGGCGGCGAGCCGAGCGACATCGCGGTCATCGCGGCAGGCCAGCGCGACCTGCTCTGGCCCCAGCACGGCCGTGAAAGCGTGCGCATGGCGAGCGCCCATTGGGCCAGTGCCGACAATGCAGACCCGCACCCGTCTAGCCCGCTGTTGCCGCTTCGATGGGGCGCAACTCAGCGGTGCCGTGGGCCTGCGCATATTCCTGGCGCAAGCCAAAGCACCGGTCATTGAACACGCAGGCTGCACAACCCGGTACCTTGACGTTGCCGTCGCGCGCCCGTGCCTGCGCGCCCGCCTCGTCCGCGCTCGGCCGACCCAGTTCGTGGCCCGCAAAGGCATCCAGCGCGTCGGGCACCGTGCAAGGCACAAGGCCACATGGGTGCGTCAGCCCGACCAGCGGCACGCCAAGCTGCCGGGCCAGCAGCAATCCCTCGCGAACAAAGCCGCCAATGGCGCTGTGCCGTGGCAGCGACCGCGGATCGATGGGGCCGCCGTCGATGTGCCCGGCCACCGCGACCGTCACCTTGAGCTTGGGGTGGGCGAGCGTATCGGCCACGAACTGCACGAACCGCGCAAACCGCAGCGCCGTGTAGTGGGTCAGCACGTGGTTGATCTTGGTCTCGATTCCGGCCTCGCACAGCGCTTTGATGCCTTCGACCGTCTTTTGCCAGGAGCCAGGCGCCGCTGTGAGCGCGTCCGACTCGTTGGGATTTGCGCTGTGCAGCGACACCAGTGCTTCCGTCAGGCCTGCGCGCGCCAGTCGGGCGGCCAACGGGGCGTCGATCCGCGTCGCGTTGGTCTGCAAGGTGACCGACGGCGCTCCAAGCACGCGCGCCAGGGCCACCGCCTCGCCAAGCTTGGGATGCAGCGTCGGCTCTCCGCCGGTGAAGGCGACGCGGGCCGCCTTGCCCGCCCGCATGGTGGCGCGGATGCGCTGCTCGATCTCGGGCAGATCCATCACGGGTTGCGAAAAGTCGACCCAGCAAAACCCGCACCGCTGATTGCACTGGTGGGCAATGCGCAGCACCAGTTCTTGCAGCGCCCCCTGCTGCGTGCCAGCCCGCTCGATCGTCAGTTCGTGGTGGCGGTTGCTGCGCTCGCGGTCGGCCGGTCCATGAACAGGCAGCCAGGCCGCAGCGCGCGCGTTCTCAAATGGTTCGACTGCGGCGGCCCCGAGTTGCTCGACCAGCGACCGTTCGAGGCCCGGGCACTGCTGGCGTGCCACGCAGGCCTCGCAGTGCGGCAGGTAGCGTCGTCCAGGGGTCGCGGACCTCGCTAGCAACGGGGCGACTTTGTGGGGCTGGCTGAACGCGCACCAGTGATAGCCTTTGCCCGGCGGCACCGACACCGCGACATCGGCGCCGCGGGCCCGGCTGAGCGCCGCCGACAAGGTTGCTTCCACGGCGCGCAGGTCCGGATGCAGGTTGTCGGGGGCGCCGTCGCGGCCACTGCCATAGGGTTGCAGAATCCAGCGGTCGACGCCCAGTTCGATGACGTAAGCCGCGATTTCCCCCAAGCGCTCCGCCGTCCCGACCAGCAGCGGAGTCTGCGCCACCAGCCGCAGGCCGACTTCCTTGCAGTTCAGCGCCGTTTCGCGCTGGGCCGTGACCACCCCATCCAAGCGGGATAGCTTCAGGGCGGCGACGTCGTCCTCGCCCAGCACCGTCATGCGCAGTTCGTCCAGACCCGCTTCAGCGAACTGACGAACACGGGCGAGGTTCGCCAGCGGCACGCCGATCGATTCGACGACCACCTCTTGACAGCCCAACTCGCGGGCGAGGCGGATGACCTCGGGAAAGCGCGGGTGCAGCGTCGGTTCGCCACCTGTCAGCAAGATGCGCCGCGCCGGCCCGGAGACGAGCGCACGCCGCAGCCGGACCAGCACCTCGTCGGTCGCCAGGTCTGGGGTGCGCCGTGGCACGTGCTGCGCGCAGAACGTGCAATGCGCCACGCAGGCGTCGGTAACGCGAAACGGGATTTCTTGATGAGTCGGTCTGGCGGCTATCGATTGGCCAAGCGACATGGATGGATGGCCTGAGTGGGGGCGCGGGAGGTGCGGGGACGGAGATGCCAACGCCGCCAGTGGGTGCACCGGCGGGTTTGCGACACCAGACTTAGCGTACACCGGGCGACGGTCATGCGCCAGTAGCTTGCGTGCGACCCCTTGAATATCAAAACTGAAACGTCAGCGATCGCCAGGCAAAGGCTGCCAGCTGCGCAGCGCACGGACGCGTTTTGGTCCGACGACCCCCGCGGCGACCGTTGCCGCCGTGGCTAGACTTTGCGCTTCTCGCCGATGTCTTCCAGCAGGACGTCGGTGGCCTTTTCGCTGACCATGTACACCGGAACCACAATGAAAAAGCCGGGAATGCGCGGAAAC
>CAXRHS010000994.1:0-2832 GCA_964230235.1 Myxococcota bacterium | reverse complement strand
TGTCGAGCTCTCGGTGCAACTGCAACGTCAACACGTATCGACTTGTCGATGAGTGTTCACACACCAAAATCCGCACAAGCGGTCCTGCCGCCTTGAACCGCATGGTGGAGATAGCGCGTTCGTGCGCAGACTGCAACTTACTGGGCCTGGACGCGACCCAGTTGGACTTGGTTTGTTCGACGGCCGAAATCCGGTCAACCCCGGCCCGCCAAATTCGCCAATCCAGAGCGGTCACAGCCGACCAACCAATCGCTACACTGCACCATTCGCCACAACCCCCGCCCTGCCATGCGCCCGCACGGTACACAGTACCCGTGCTGGCGACACGGCAAACTCGGCTGGCGGACTGCCATTGGCTGCCAGTGTCCGCGCAATCGTCTGCAACCCCTGGCCTTCGCCCTCGGCAAACCCCAACCGTGCCAAGAACCACGCCAGCGCCTGGTTGCGCCATACCGGCGGGGCGACAGCGCTCGCCAGTTGCTGGGCATCGACACCCAACGGAGCCGGCCCCGGGGACGACACCTCAATTCGGTCGGCAAAAGCCGTGACGCGCAACGGGTCCATGCGCTCGTAGTCGCGGTGGGCGAACGCATTGACCAGCGCCTCGCGCAAAGCACGGGTTGGGTACTTCTGCACGCTCGGTTGGCGCAAGTCGTGCTTGTCATAAAGCGTGACGGCTTCGGCCTCCAGCGGCGGCAACAACACCCGCAACTGGTCCACCAAGGTTCCCGCAAGTTCCATGCGTTGCCCATGCGGTGTCGCGCGGTCCGTGCCTACGTAGCGCGAAAAATACGAGACTGCACCCGGGATGAAGCGCTGCGGTGTACGACCGAAAAGCGCCAGCGCAAAATTGCGTGGGCGCAGCAAACCAGTCAGCGGTTCGCGTGTCAGTAGCGGCGGAACAAACGCGCTGAATGTGTGGGTGTCGGATACGAAGCGGTCAGCGGGCAAGTCATCGCGCTCGAGGTTTAGCCGGCGCACCACATCGCGCACGGCCAGCAAATCCAGGTCGCCTACGGTGGCGTCGGCGTTGGCACGACGGTCCCAAGGTGGCGTATCGCCCTTGCGGACCAACAGATCGCGCAATACGCCATTGCGCGCCTCGATGGTCGAGCGACCGACGCGGACGGGATAGCGACCTGCTTCCTTGCCGCGCCGAAAAGTGTGGGCGTGGGCGGTCGCCGGCTGGACGAACACCAGCACTCGCCGGTCTGGCGCGGCCGAGTCCATTTCGACCACTAGGGGCATTATGGCAGGCGCGACCCGCTCGCGGCAGCGGGCCATGACCAGCGGCTCCAGTTCGCGCAGTCGAGTGGCTGTCAGTCCGGTGAGTTCGGTCGCTGCAAAGCCGGCCTCGTCGCGGGTTTCGCGGGCGCCGCACACCACGTAGCCACCGCCCAGGTTCTGGATGTCGTTGGCAAAGGCGCACAGCGTGGCCACCACGTCGTCGGGGTCGGCGACGTTTTCCTTCCACTCGACTTGTTCTGACTCGCGCTGCAAAAGCAGGCCGAGATCGACGTGCACGGTCATGGGCTTTGCGGCTGGGCGGGAGGTTTGCGGGGCCGCCGGCCGACGAGAATACCACTGGGCCGCAGGGGTGGCGAACGGGCAGTTCGCGCAAACTCGGTGACATAGGGCCAACGCCGACAGAGCGTCCGCGCTTGCCGCCCAACGACGCAAGACGACGGGTGCGGGCACCTGAGGCTGACCCTGCCCCTGTGCCTGTGCCTGTCCCTGTGCCTTCCCCTGTGCCTGTCGCCGAAGGCGCTGACCCTGCGACTGTCGGTGACCGGTTGTGAACGTGATACGCAGCGACCGCCGCCGTCAGGCTCAACCATGCGCTGACTCTCGGTTTGGGCCCGTAAAAAATCTAATCGATTTTCTACGTGGGCCCATTGCTTGCTCAGTGGGTCGCAAGCTCGCGACTTTGCAAGTCGACTCGCCGCTCCGCCTCCTGTCGAGGTCGACTGAGTTATTATTTTACATGCCCTTTGGCGGCGGTCATGGTCAGTGCCAGGAACTGGGACAGGGACAGTGCCAGGAACAGTGCCAGGAACAGTGCCAGGAACTGGGACAGGAACAGTGCCGGGAACTGGGACAGGGACAGGCGACACCCTGCGAAAGCCCTTGGGCCAACCCGCGCATCCGTTCCCCCGCGCCCAAAACTCTGCTAGCGTCGCCCGCTCGACCGGCGGCGCGTCGCTGACCGGCCAACCTCGACCGTTGGCGGCGCCCCTGGGCCCGCGGCGCGCAGGGCCAGCGCATGAAAATCCTCGAAACCCGTGTCTACCAGGGACCCAACCTGTACGCGCACTTTCCGTGCATCCGCCTGACGTTGCAGTTGGGCGCGCTGGAGCAGTGGCCGTCGGCGCGCATCCCGGGCTTTGTCGATGGGCTGCTGGCGGCCTTGCCGACGCTGCACGAGCACACCTGCAGTCCCGGCGTGCCCGGAGGGTTTGTGCAGCGCTTGCGCGAACACGACGAAGGCACCTGGCTGGGCCACGTGTTGGAGCACGTGGCAATTGAACTGCAGAACCTGGCGGGCGCCAAGGTGACGTTTGGCAAGACGCGCGGCACTGGCAAGCCGGGCGAGTACCACGTGGTGTTCGAGTACGAAGATGCGCGCGCCGGACAGGCGGCCGCGGACCTGGCGATGCGATTGCTGCACCACCTTGTGCCAGCCGACATCGATGTGGGTGTGGCGCGCGAGCCCGACTTCAACTTTGACCAGGAATTGACGTCGCTCATCCGGCAGGTGCAGCGGCGCGCACTTGGGCCCTCGACGCTCAGCCTGGTGCGGGCCGCCGAAGCGCGCAGCATCCCGTGGTTGCG
>CAXRHS010000993.1:0-7011 GCA_964230235.1 Myxococcota bacterium | reverse complement strand
CGTCAAGGTCTAGCCGTTTCAGCGTCGCCGTCAGACCGTGCCCAGCTGCGTGCGCCAGCGCCGTCGATTGCGGTGCTCGGTGACGATGAACTGCGCGCCATCGAGTCTGCGGCGCAGTACCTGGACAATCCCAAGTTCTTGATGAAGGTCGCCGACCTGGTCGGTCGGCCGGCGGAAGCGCTTTTGCAGCGCTTGCCTGATCGGGCCCAGCGCGGCATGACCAAGGCGGTCGATGCGGCCCTACACAAGGCCCTGGACATCGCCATTTCGTCGCTCGACGGTCAGGGCGCGCCCAGTCCTGGCGTGCACGCAGCGGGGGCGGCGGCGCTGGGCGGGGTCGCGGGTTTTTTCGGCCTGGGCGCGCTGGCGATCGAGTTGCCGTTGTCGACCGCAGTGATGTTGCGCTCGATCGCGGCGATTGCGCGTGCTGAAGGCGCTGACCTGGGCGATCCGGCGGTGCGGCTTGAGTGCTTGACCGTCTTGGGCCTGGGTGGCCAGACCCCAGCCGATCCCGACGTCATCGATGTGGGCGATCCGGTCGAGTCGTCGTCGGTGGCCGCCATGGACTCGGCATATTGGACGGCGCGCCTCGGTCTCGCGATGGCGCTGCGACAGGCCGCGAGCCACGTGGCCACGGCCGGCGCGGCGCGGCTGACCGCAACCGACCTGGCCCGTGGCGGCGGCGCGGTAGTGGGCAAGCTGTTGGCCAAGGTGGCGGCACGCTTTCAGATCGTGGTGTCCGAGAAGTCGGTGGCGCAGGCGGTGCCGGTAGCCGGCGCGGTGGCCGGGGCAGCGCTCAATGCGGCGTTTGCCGAGCATTTCAACGAAGTTGCGCGCCACCATTTCCGCCTGCGCCGGTTGGAGCGCCAGTACGGCGAAGCGGCGGTGCGGCGCGCGTATGCCGACGCGCTGGCGGCGATGCGGTCGCGCGGGGTGTGAGCGAGCTGGTTGTGGGTGCGGCCCGGTGAACCGAAGGCAGATTCAGGGTCAAAATCAGACACGGACCCAGACACAGGCTCAGGGACAGAGTCAGAGACAGATTCAGACTCACAGACGGAGACAGCGTCAGACACAGAGTCAGCGTCAGCGCCAAGCGGCTGACCGGCTGACCGGCTGACGCCTAGACTTGACACCTGCGGCCAATGCCGGCACGATACTGAACAGATGTTCCGGTCTGCGACGCCGGAACGCTGGAGCGCCATGGCAACCCATCAATCGCCCGGCTCGGCCGTCGACGGCGCGGAATTGACCGAGCGCCAGCTCGACATCTTGCGGTTCGTGCAGCAGTTTTCGGCGGACCGCGGCTATCCGCCGTCCATGCGCGAGATTGGCGAGCAGTTTGGCATCCGCTCCACCAATGGCGTGTCTGATCACCTGCGTGCCTTGGAGCGCAAAGGCTACCTGCAGCGCTCCGGTCACCTGTCGCGCAGCCTGACCGTGGTCAGGCAACCGGCCGATCGCAACTGGCAGGGCGACGAGGTCGAGCGCTCGAGCGAACGTTTCGCGGAGCCCGAACTGGCGGGCCCGCCGCTGCCGCCCAACGTGGTCGCGCTGCGGCGGTCACCGCTCGGTGATCGGCTCGGGGCCGGCGACCGGGGGGGGGCTGGCGACCGGCTGGTGCGGCGTGGCGCGGACACCGATTTGCGCCACCGCGGCGATCTGCGCGCCCAGCACAGCGCGGTGGTGCCGGTGCTCGGCCGGGTGGCGGCCGGTCAGCCGTTGCTGGCAGTCGAAGACGCTGAAGAGACGCTGGTGGTCGACCAGTTCCTGCTCGGTGGCCCGGGCGAGGTGTTTGCGCTGCGGGTGGTCGGCGAGTCGATGATCGACGCCGGCATCCTGCCCGGCGACTACCTTTTTGTGCGCAAGCGCGACAGCGCCCGCAATGGCGAGATCGTGGTGGCCATGCTCGACGGCGAAGCCACGGTCAAGCGCTACTTCATTGAAGGCGATCGGGTGCGCCTGCAGCCAGAAAACCGCACGATGTCGCCGATTTATGTGCGTCGCGGCGACCTGTCGGCGTTTACGCTGGTGGGCGCGGTGGTGGGCGTCTACCGTCGGATGTAGGGCGCGTAGAAAATCTTTTCGATTTTCTACGCGGGGCCTGCGCTTGTTCAGTGGGTCGCAAGCTCGCGACTTTGCAAGTCGACTCGCCGCTCCGGTCTCATGCGAGCTGACTGACGAACAACCTATCGATTTTGGGGCCAGTCGTTCGGCAAGGTCGCCGCCAGGCCCGGCTGCGGCCAGAAGTCGTCCGGCGGCGGTGCCGTCCATTGCAACGCCTTGCCGTCCGGGTGCTGCAGGCGCAGGTGCCCGCCGTGCAGCGCAATGCGCGGCAGTCCTTCGGTCGCGGACGGCAGATCGGCCGCGTCGCCATACAGCCGATCGCCCACGATTGGGCCCACCGCCCACGCCAGGTGCACCCGGATCTGGTGGCTGCGGCCGGTGTGCAGTTGCAGGTCCAGCAAGGCCAGCGCCCGATCGGCGTCGAAAGCCAGGCAGCGCACCCGCGTGCGGGCCGGCGCGCCGGTGGCCGAGGTCGTCATGCGGCCGGGCACGATCTCGGCGACTGGTTCGTCCACGGTCTGATCGGGCACGGCCACGCGGCTGCGCACCCACGCCAGGTAGCGGCGGCGGGCCCGGTGGGCGGCAAACTGGCTGGCCAGATGGCGGGCGGCCTGGGCGTCGAGGGCATACGCGACCAGACCTGAGGCGTCGCGATCGAGCCGGTGGATTTCGCCGAGGTAGGCGTCCGGACCCAGCAACGCCTGCACGCGCAAGCTGAGCGCGTCGCCCCCGCGCGGCGGCGGCTGGGTCGGCAGGCCGGCCGGCTTGTGCGCCACCAGCAGGCGCTCGTCGCGCCACACCACCTGCAATTGGCCGGAGGCGATGGCGGCGCGCCGCGGATCGGCCGGTGGCCACAGAGCCACGCGCTGACCGGCGTTGACGCGGGTTTGCGGGTCGCGCGCGCGTCGGCCGTCGAGGTAGGCGCCGCCATCCGCCACCTGGCGCCAGGCAGTGTCAACGCTCATGGCACCCAGCGTCGCGACCAGATCGCCCAGCGCGCCGGTCACGCGGACCCGTGTGTCGAACAAAGGTTTGTTATTTTGAGTATTTGTGGCTTCAGTCACAACAACGTTCCAGCGGCACCTGCCCGGTTTGGCAAGGCGGCACCGTTGGCGTATCATCGCTGCCCGCGCCCCAGGGGTCTACCTTTGGCTGCGCAAAGCAAGGCGATTCTTGCCGGCGCGCGCGATTGCGTATGTGCCGCCCAGGGTCGCGATTCGCTCCCGGGCGTGTCGCCCGTCGGCAGCGCCAGACGCCCGTTCGACCTGCCCTGCGATCCCGACGTACTGCGGCTGCCCGTGACCACTTTTGCCATCGAGCCCGACGTTCCGCACGACCCGTTGGCCGCCGCCGAAAGCGCCGACTGGGCGCGCGCGCGCCACCTGGCGGTGCTGGGCCTGCCGCTTGACGACCGCGCGGCGGACCTACTGCGCGCGCTGGAACAGCTGCAGCGGTGGATTCGCGACCCCGAGAACGCCCAGGCCACCCTGCAGGCCCGCGACAATCGCACGGAAGAAAACTTCGTGGTCGCGCCGCCCGCCGAAGAAGCGGTCAGCCAGGGCGCGCACGACGAGCCGGCGCCCACCGACGAACTGCCCGCGCTGGATGAGTCGGCCGAAGACATCGAGCTGAGCGCCGACGAGGTGACCGACGCCGATAGCCTGGCGGGCGAAAAAGAACTGGTGCCTGAGTCGGTGGTAACCAAGGCCGCACAGCCGCAGCAGTTCGCCACCGCCGAGACCATCGTGCTGTCCGGCCCGGAGATCAAGCGCAAGATTCGCCATCGCCAGTCGGTCATCGCCGAGTATGTGGCGCAAGTGCTCTACGAGGACATCGGCTGCCTTTTCGAGATTGGCGACCGCGAAGGCGCTTTGATCTCGCTTGAGCGCTTGCTGGCCATTGCGCCGATTACCCCGCAGATTGAGGAGTTTTTGACCCACAACGAGGCCCGGCTCATCGAGTACTACCAGACCGTGCTTGGGCCGTGGACGCGCACGGCGCGACTCAAGGAAGGCGAGACCGCGATGCCGACCGGGTACTTCAAGATCGAAAAGGTCGCCGCCATCGTGCGTCACCTCGACGGGACCTTGCCGCTCGAAGAAGTCATGGCGCGCTCGGGTCTGCGGGTCATCGAGTCGTGCGCGGTGCTGTCGCAACTGGCGCGCAGCTCAAGCCTGGATCTCGGCGACAAGAAATAAGGGCCCGCAAAAAATCCACTCGATTTTCTACGTTGGCCCATTGCTGGCCTGGTTGGTCGCAAGCTCGCGACTTTGCAAGTCGACTCGCCGCTCCGCTCCACGCATATGTCGATTGACTTGTTCTTTTACCGGCCCGAACCCGACCGCCAGGCAGACCCCGCTTTGACCCCAGATCGCGTCGCGCGTATGGTGCGCCCGCGGCCGACCGCAACGCCGACCGCGCCAGCCCAACCTGCAACGGAGCGTCCGTGAAGAACTTCGTGCTCGACACCAACGTACTTTTGCACGACGCCAACTGCCTGCGCAGTTTCACCGACAACGTCGTCAACGTGCCGATCTATGTCATCGAAGAGATGGACACGTTCAAGCGCGACCAGTCAGAGTTGGGCCGCAACGCGCGCCGCATCGCCCGCGAACTGGACGACTACCGCGCGCTCGGCAACCTGCGCGAAGGCGTGCCGCTGCCCAACGGCGGGGTCATCCGGGTGGTGATGGCGCGCGCCGACATGCCGGGCCACTTTTCGGTCGGCCACACCATGGACGACGCCATCTTGTCGGCGGCGCTTTTCTTGCACAACGAAGAGCCGCACCGACCAGTGGTGTTCGTGACCAAGGACACCAACTTGCGCATTCGCGCCGACGCGTTGGGCCTGCACGCCGAAGACTACGACCGCCAGGAAATGGACCTGACCGAGTTGTATACCGGCACGGGTGAAATCTCGGTTCCCGTTGGCGTCATTGACACGCTGTATGCCGAAGGCGGCGTAGACCTGGCCGAGTTGGGCGATCAGCGCGAAAAGTTGTGTCCCAATCAGTACCTGGCCGTGCGGGCCGAGACCAACCACGGCAAGATGGCGTTTGCGCGCGTGCACAACGGGCGCCTTGAGCACCTGCGCGGCGGCAAGCAAAGCGTGTGGGGCGTCCAGCCCAAGAACCGCGAGCAGATGTTTGCCCTCGACATGCTGATGCGCGACGACATCCAGCTGTGTACGCTGGTTGGCAAGGCCGGCACCGGCAAGACCTTGCTGGCGCTGGCCGCTGGACTTTTGTCGGTGACCGATCGCGAGGTGTACCGCAAGCTCCTGGTAAGCCGGCCGATTTTTCCGTTTGGGCGCGACATCGGCTTCTTGCCCGGCGACATCGACGACAAGCTCAACCCGTGGATGCAGCCGATCCACGACAACATTGAGTTTTTGGTGTCGGCGCAATTTGGCGACAAAGCCAACGACCGCGAACCGCCAACCAAAGGGGAGGCAAAAGCGGGGGCGCGCGGCGCCGGCAAAGTCTGGAGCTACGACGAATTGGAGAACGCCGGCATTCTCGAAGTCGAACCGCTGACCTACATCCGCGGCCGCAGCCTGCCGGGCGTGTACATGATCGTCGATGAGGCGCAAAACCTCAGCCCGCACGAGATCAAGACCGTGCTGACCCGCGTCGGCCACGGCACCAAGATCATCTTTACCGGCGACCCCTACCAGATTGACCAGCCGTACCTCGACAGCTTGAACAACGGCCTGACCTATGTGGTCGAGCGTTTCAAGGACCAGCCGATCGCCGCCCACATCACGCTGAGCAAAGGTGAGCGCAGCCCGCTGGCCGAGCTTGCGGCAAATCTTCTCTAGGGGCCCGTGAAAAACCTATTCGATTTTTCACGTTGGCCCGTTGCTTACCAAGTGGGTCGCAAGCTCGCGACTTTGCAAGTCGACTCGCCGCTCCGCCTCCTGTCAAGGTCGACTGAGTTATTATTTTACAGGCCCTTACACGGCCTCCAACCTCACACGGTTCATCCATGTCCAAGCCCCTTTTTGTAGCGCTGGCGCTGTGCGTCACCGTCAGTTCGCTGTCGCTGCCCGTTTTCGCCGCCGGCAAGAAGTCGGCGGGCGGTGGCGGTGGTCACCCCATCGTTCGGCTGGCGGCCGAGGCCTTTAGCGGCAGCGCCAAAGACATCGCGCTGCTGGCCGTGGCCAACCCGCTCGACCGCGAAAGCAGCGAAGGGTCGGCCGCGCTGGTGCGGCTGGACGATGGTCGCGATGGCGGGCTGCCCACCTGCTACCTCTTTGAGTTGCAAGGGAAGCCGTACAGCCCCGGCAAGATCGCCGCCCAGCAACGCATGAGCGTGTGCCCCGCAGGTACGCCAAAAGGCGTGCAATTGGCCCGGGTTGCGCTTTCGGGTCGTCACGAAGCCTGGCAGGTGCGGCTGGAGTCGGCGCGCTATGACAGCAAGGCTGGCGGCGGCGAAACCGCGGCGTTCTGGGGCCTGTTTTCACGCCAGGGCGGCGAATTCAAGAGCCTGTGGGAGCGCACCAGCACCACCTTCAAGTCCAAGACCGACGTGGCCTTGAACCAGTCCGAGGTGTGCGGCGCGCCGCAGATTGCCGCCGGCAGCCAGGAACCCGAGGCGGTGACGGTCGTGTGCGACACCGAGACCATGGCAGGCAAGCTGCCCAAGCGGGCGCGCCTGACCTTCAAGTCCAGCTGGGCCGGCGATCGCTACATCCAGAACTGAACGCGGTCAGTCGAAACGCACGCCGGCCTTGAGCGCGCGGCGCGCCACCACGCCCAACGCGACGACCCCGGCACTGCCGTCGTGGGTCTCTGGCAACCGGCGCGCACACAGCGCCAGCGCCTCGCGCACCGGATCGCTTGCGCCAAACGCCAACTCGGCGGCGGCCAGCCGCTGCGGATGGCCGGTCAGTACCGCGTCGACCGGCAACGTGGCGGCTACCAGATCGCGGATGGCGTCGATGGT
>CAXRHS010000992.1:0-2896 GCA_964230235.1 Myxococcota bacterium | reverse complement strand
GCAACCTGATGGCCGCTGCCACGGCGGAATTGGCTTCGCTGGAATTGACCGCGATGGTGCTCAGTCAGGTGCCGGGCCGGCGCTGTCTGATGCCGATTGTGGCCGCCGTGTGCAGCCGCGGCACCCCGGCGGAGGACGTTGGCCACTTTGTGGACGAAGCCTTGCCGCGCGACGGTCAGTGGCAGGAATTCGTCGACCGCGCCAAAGAACGGGCGAGCACGGCCTGCGAGCGCGAGGTGATGGCGCGCGTCGCCGCGCCGGTCGCGCCCTGAGGCAGCCTCGGCCCTAAGGGCCCGTAAAAAATCTACTCGATTTTCTACGTTGGCCCACTGCTTGCTTGGTGGGTCGCAAGCTCGCGACTTTGCCAGTCGCCGCGCCGCTCCGCTCCGCGCACGTGGCGATTGACTTGTTCTTGTACAGGCCCTGGGAACCACGCACGAACTCGAATTTCTGCCCGAGCAGTTGCTGTGCAGGTCACCCAGTCGTGGCGCGGGTGGTGGCATGAGCCGCCGGGCGGCTGGCGCGGTGCCGTGGTGCCAGTCGCGCCGTCGGTGCCGTAGAACGCTACGCCGCGGTGGCACGCGTCCAGATCTCGCGCATGACCTTTGGCGGATGATCAGGCAGCCACTGGCCAAGCACCGCATCCAGCGTCGCCACCAACTCGGGGAACGCAAAATCGCCCGGGTGCACCGCAAGCCGCACCGTGCGCAAAGCCGGAAGGACGCGGCTGCCGGCCCTGGCAAAGGTGCGCGATCCCAACCGCCGCAAGGGATAGCGGCTGGCCAGGCTCAACGCCGGCGCGAGGATTTGCGCACCGCCCTGCAAGTCATACACAAAGGCGTGGTCCTCGCACCACAGCAGACCGCTTGCCGCCACGGCGCGCACGACGTCGTCGTTCTGCAGCCAGGCGGGGGCAACGAAACCAGTCGGCCGCACGTCCAGCGCGCGTTGCAGGCAACGCATTCCCTTGGCAATTCGTAACTTTGCCGCGTCAAACGGCAGCGCCTGAAACTCGCCCTCGCCGGCGGTCAGCGTCGATGCCGCGAACTTGCCGAGCGCGTCAGCAGGAGGCTGGTCGGCGAGGTGGTAGAGGCCGTGCAGCACGATTTCGTCGCGCGGACCGAGCGCGCGTAGCAGCCGCCGGCAAAACTCGGGGTGGTCGCGCAGGTCGGCGCGGTGGTGGTAGTTTGGCACCACTAGCAAGGTCAAGGCCGCCACGCCTCGGGAGCGCAGGTAGTCGATGGCGGCGAAAATGGTCTCGCCGTGGGCGGGCGTGACGTCGTGCAGGCTGATCAGCGCCTGACGCTGGGGCCAGCGCGGGCCTTCATCCAGCGCTTTGGCAATCTTGGACGCGGTCTCTAGTGCGTGGACGATTCGGGGCACGGGCCGCACGGCGAGCGGCTCCTGCCGCCGCGGCGCACCATAGCCGGTTTGCCCGGCTTTGGCGAGACGGTGAACCGCTCGGCCCAGGGCGATCGCACCGAACAAGACCCTGCGAAAGCAACCGAACTGGACCTGCTCCGCAAATTCGCGAACAAGCCTCGGAGGGCGGTCGCAATCCTCTCGTGCAGGAGTGGCAAACGGAAGACCACCCACTGCAAGCATCGAG
Organism: Myxococcota bacterium; assembly: GCA_964230235.1. Classification (GTDB taxonomy): domain Bacteria; phylum Myxococcota_A; class UBA9042; order UBA9042; family UBA9042; genus SXRM01. Next base: position 1,287 of record CAXRHS010000992.1, on the reverse strand, counting down.
GCCAAGGGCCTGTAAAATAATAACTCAGTCGACCTCGACAGGAGGCGGAGCGGCGAGTCGACTCGCAATGTCGCGAGCTTGCGACCCACTGAGCAAGCAAAAGGCCGACGTAGAAAATCGAAAAGATTTTCTACGGGCCTACCCGTCGCGCCCCTTGGGCTCGGTCGGCAGGCCGGCTTCTTTCCAGGCATCAAGGCCCTTGGGCATGATCCACACGTTGCTGTAACCAAGTTTGACCGCCACCCGGGCGGCTTTGTGACAAGCGAGTCAATGCTCGTTGGCACAGTAGAAGACCAGCATTGCGCCCTTGTCGGCGGGCAACTTGTCCGCGGTTACCTCGCTTGCCCGAATCGCCACCGCCCCGGGCACGTGGGCCAGCGCGTAGGTCTCCGGGCGGTTGTTGTCGACCACAAACACCTGCTCGGCGGCCTGTAGCTTCTTCCACAGCGCGGCAGGTTCGATTTCGCGAAACTCCTTGGCGGGTTCCGCCGTCGCTGCACTTGCCGGTCCACCTTCGGTTTTGACTGTGGCAGCGGCGCCGCCACAGCCGGTGGCGACGACGGTCATCGCGACTGTCCAGGTCCATCGTGTCATGTCTGCACCCCCTGTCGGCCGTCCGCCGGCCCGCGGCGATTGTACGGCAGGACGCTGTGCTGCGCGATGGCTGTTTGCGCCTGTCGCGAAACCGGGTTTGCGAACACAAAATCAGGCATTCTCTTGAATAATCGAATGGTTCCGTAGGCCTGCATGTCGACCGGCGCGCAGGCCGCAGGCGATGCGCCGCACCATCGCCAACAAGCACACCAGCTTCGGCCGCTGACCAGCGGCCTGTCACGCCAGACCGGCGCGCCGCAGCCACCAGGCCAGAACGCGCTGAGCGCTTCCGTGGTCCAGGCCGTGGCAGCGCACGGCCGCGTCGCCGAAAACCCGAAGCTGCGCTGCACGTTGGTTCTGCGTCGGCGCAGTATGAGCAGCTTGGAACGCGCGCACGGCGAGCGGCCATTGCGCCGCGGTCGCGTCTGGCGCTGGCAATGCGAGCAACTGACTGGCGCTCAGCTTGAGGGCGGTCAACGCCAACGCCGCGCCAGCGAACTGGCCGGCGGCCCACGCCGCCGCCACCGGCGAAGCGAGCGCTGCGCCGACTGTCCACAGCGCAGCGGGGTCGCGCGGCACGACGGTCAGCACCGGTACGGAGGGCAGGGCGGCACCGACGGCGTCGACCCAAACTTCAAGGACCGGCGTTTGGGTGGCGACCAGGACTTTGGGCACCTGGCGCAGCGCCATCCA
>CAXRHS010000991.1:0-2145 GCA_964230235.1 Myxococcota bacterium | reverse complement strand
GGCGGGTGGTGAAATGGCCGGCGTGGGCGATCGCGGCGTTGTACAGTGCGCCGAAGTCGAGGCTACTGTTGCGGCTAGTGGCGGTGGGCGTGAGGGGTTGGTGGAGCGGTTCGCTCATGCATGAAACTAAACCAGGGGTTTAGTTTTGTGTCAACGGGGTCGTCGCGGCACTGCTCAGGAATCCACGAATCCGGAATTACTTGCTGAACGTGCCAAAATCCATTACATTAGCCGCGTGAATCCGGAATCCCGCCTTTCTGCCGCAGCCTACGTGACCGACCTCGCCGCTACCGGTCGGTACGCGTTCACCACCGAGCAAGCAGTTCAGGCAATCGGCGCCGCTGACTCGGCCGTCCGCGCTGCACTGCGCCGACTCGACGCCAAGCAAGTCACGGCGACCCCAGTTCGCGGATTCCACGTCGTGGTGCCGCCGGAGTACCGGCGCCTCGGATGCCTGCCGCCGGAGCAATTCGTTCCGCAACTGATGGCCAATCTCGGTCTGCCCTACTACTTTGGCCTGCTGTCTGCCGCACAGTACCACGGGGCAGCGCACCAGCGGCCGCAAACCGCTTTCGTCGTAGTCGAGAAGAACCGCGACGGCATTCAATGTGGTGCGGTCCGCGTTGCCTTTGTTGCGCGCAAGAATGCCGCGCTGATCCCGACTGCGTCGTTCAACACTCCGCGCGGCGCGGTCCGTGTGTCGAGTGCAGAGGCGACGGCGTTTGATCTCGTCGGCTACGTTGACTACGTCGGTGGCCTGAGCGCTGTGGCGACCGTGCTCGCGGACCTAGCCGAGCGCATCGACGCTGACAAATTGGCCGCCGCCGCGTCACTTGCGCCGCTGACTTGGGCCCAGCGCCTGGGACACCTGATGGACATCGTGGGTGCCGGCGAACGCACCGTGGCGCTAGCCGCCATTGTTGACCGGCGCGCGCGCGAGTACGTGCCGCTTGCTCCCGAGCGGCCATGCGAGGGCAGCGCCCGCGACAAGCGCTGGCGAATCCTTGTCAACGCCGAGGTGGAGCCAGACGCATGATTCCGCACGATTTCATCACGGAGTGGCGCTCGCAGGCACCCTGGATCAGCGACTTCCAGGTTGAACAGGACCTCGTCATTTCGCGCGCTCTGGTGGCGTTGTTCGCGAACCCGGTCATCGCGGAGGCGTTGGCGTTTCGTGGTGGCACTGCGCTGTACAAGCTGCACATCACGCCGGCGCCACGGTATTCGGAGGACATCGACCTCGTGCAAATCCGCGTGGGATCGATCGGCGCCGTGATGGACGCTATCCGTGGCGCGTTGGATGGCTGGCTTGGCCAGCCAAAGTGGAAGCAAAGCGAAGGCCGCGTGACCCTCAGCTATCGCTTCGGATCGGAGGCTGCGCCGCCAGTGCCGTTGCGGCTCAAAGTGGAGATCAACTCGCGCGAGCACCTTGCGGTGCATGGGATCGTACGCCGCCCGTTTGCGGTGGAATCGCGGTGGTTCCATGGCAATGCCGACATTGCCACCTTTACCTTGGACGAATTGCTCGCCACGAAATTGCGCGCGCTCCTTCAGCGCAGCAAGGGCCGCGACCTGTTCGATCTAGCGCTGGCGCTGGAGCGCGCCGACATCGACGCTGGACGCATCGTCGGCGTTTTTCAGCACTACCTCGCGGCAAACGGTGAGCGAGTGACGCGCGCGGTGTTCGAGCAGAATCTTGCGGCAAAGCGGGCAGAGCGACGGTTCGCCGCAGATGTGGCGCCGTTGCTGGCGCATGGCCGGGGCTGGGACGTCGACGCCGCGTTTGCGCGCGTGCTTGTTGACCTTGTGGCCCTGTTGCCGGGGGAGCCTTGGCAAGGCGGTGGGCTGGTTGGTGCTCGGCGCGGCGGGTGATGCGCTGAAGACGGCTACATTGCGCCAGTGCCGCAGTTCGCGGCCAGCCCTGCCGCCGAGGTGCGAGAGTACCATTGCGGTCGATCGAGTTGGCTCCAGGGCAAATCGGTGCAGGCAGCCAGGTCACATCGACCAAGCTGAAGAGTCATTCCAAGCGCCGAGCCCACGCCAATCGCGCCTGGACATCACGCTCCAGGTCGCCTCGACCCCGCATCCTGCGTGCGATTTCGTCCTTCTCTGCAAGCAGTTGGACTGCCATGTGGCACATCTCGC
>CAXRHS010000990.1:0-5125 GCA_964230235.1 Myxococcota bacterium | reverse complement strand
CCATGACCCGGACGTCGGCGCCAACCCCGAGTTCGCGACGCACCTTCGCTCGGCAGGACGAAATCGACTGGCTCACAAGGCGCGCGTCCGGAGGCCAAGCGATACTGATTGGGTAGCGCCGGACCGCCGTTTCGGCGCCCTGATGTGACACGCGCAGGGTTTCCCGGTCGACGCGGGCTTCGATCAGCCGATCGACCGTGTCCACGAAGTTGTTGCAGTGCGCTTGGGTATGGAAGCCCAGAATGCTGCTCCCCAGCAGACCCGCCACGACATCGGCGGCCCATGGGCAAATCACGAAGGCCTCCGGGTTCGGCCACGGGATGTGCCAGAATGCAATGATGGTCGCACGCGGGAGCCGGTCGCGCACCATGCGCGGCACCAGCGCAAAGTGGTAGTCCTGGACCAACACAATGGGTCGGTCGTTGGTCGCTTCGGCGACAACAGCGTCGGCGAAGACGCGATTGACCGCCACGTATTGGTGCCAGTCCGTGCTGCGAAACGTGGGCCGCACATGGGCATTGTGGCAGAGCGGCCACAGGCCTTCGTTTGAGAACCCGTAGTAAAACCCAGTCTCCTGCTGCGGATTGAGCCAGATGCGCCGGATACTGTACTCCGGGGCGCCAGGCGGGACGGCAACCCTGTCATGCGCGTCAACGACCGCGCGATCTGCAGATCCGTTGCCGTGCGCGATCCAGGTCCCCGAGCAGGCCCGCAGAATCGGCTCAAGCGCTGTCACGAGACCACTTGCCGGCTGTTGAACACCGATTGCGCCGCCCTTGCTGACATGAATGTACGGCTGCCGATTGGCCACCACCAAGATGTCGTCCCCGCACAATTCGCCTTGAAGGATGCGCCTGAGCGCCTCGGCAGACCAGGCGATCTGGCTCTCGTCCCTGCCGTGGGCCTGACGGCCGAGGTCGGCGACAAGCGCCCGCAAATCGGCCGCAAGCGGGTGAAAGTCCTTGCCTTCATCCTGTGGTTGACGAACCAGGCCCTCGCCCCGCAACAGCGCCCGCGTGCCCTCGACCCAGCCACGCCAAGACAGTTGGGCGATCACCACCGTGATGAGCGAGACCGTCGTCGCCAGGGCGGCAAAAAAGAAGTAGATATATTGACGAGTTTCTTCGCTGCGGCGCTGAGCGAAACTCAGGTCGTGCACGAGAACCAGGCGTGCATGCTGCCGATTCGCGCCTGGTTGGGGCAGGGCCTTGGTCGCGACGTGAAGAGGGCCGGCAGACGTGTTGATGACCTTGCCAGGTTCAGTGTCGTCATCAGCCAGGTTGTCGCAACGGATCGCGTCCGGCAAAAGATCTGAGGCGACGATATCCGCGCTTGGCCCCTCGCAGTATCCCAGCGCATAGAGCCGCTCGTCCTCGGTGATTTGCGCAAAGTACCGATGCACGCCGTCTTTGGGCCCAGAAATGCGCGCCAGCAAGGGTTCAGCAATGGTGTTGGCCACAAGCGTCGAGCGGACGTCGAGGTCGCGCACGAACCAGCGGAGGGTCAGTCGATCGGCCAGCGGAATCGCCGCATAGGCCAGCAGCGCGAGCACCGCAACCAGGGGCAACACGAATCGAAGAGAAAGCCGCATGGGAAACCTCAGCGCCCGCGCTCGCGTCCGAACTCTGGCCGCGCTACCCAGCCGGTGTGACGCTAGCTTGCACCCATCGGCACGGCAAGGCGCCGACTCGACCTGCATTGGCGTCCCGTCCACGCCAGCAACGACTCACCGTCGTTGTTTCGGGTCAACGCGGAGCACACTTGCCGCACAAACCTGTCGGAAATGTCATTGAACCGTAAGGGCCCGTAAAAAATCTAATCGATTTTCTACGTGGGCCCATTGCCTGCTCAATGGGTCGCAAGCTCGCGACTTTGCAAGGCCGGGGTCTGCAACTCGTCGGCCAAGGTCTGCAACGACAGCAGCAGCTGCACGGTGGACAGCTGCAACGTCGCAGATGGTGCGTGCCTGTACAGCAAAGCCGGCGATGGCCAGCTTGGCGCGCAGGCGGCTGATGTGCACATCGAGCAGGTTGGTGCCGGTATCGTGGCGGATGTCCCACACCTGGGTCAGCAGCTCGCTGCGCGTGGCAATCCGGTCCGGCCGGTGCGCAAGGTGCAGGACCAGTGCGAACTCCTTGGGCGTGGCGAGGTCAACCGGCGTGCCCTCAACAATCACCCGCCGCTGCACCCGATCCAGTCCCGAGGGTCCCAACACCACAGCCGCACCTGCCCGGTCGATCGTCGCAGCGACCCACGGACCCGCGCAAGCAATTCGTCGATCTCAGTCGACTCGCCGCTCCGCTCCGCGCTTGTGTCGATCGACTTGTTTTTACACGGCTCTTAGGCTGGAATCGACGGCGGCGGGCAATCTCACAAAATCGTAATGTGGCGGTAAGCGCGGTGCGCCATGGCGACCTCTACCCTGGCGCTGTCGGCGAGACGGCCGATGGCCAGGTTTGCAGTGCACCCGAATGCGCGCCAGACGACGACGACACCTCTGCGCCGGCAAGCGAGTGCTGCGACGTGCCTGTGGCTCTTGGCCCTGGCGAGCGCAGCCGCCGCGTGCACCCGACCATCGGTTGCCGCCGTACCGCCGCAACCCGAGTTTCCGATTGCGGTCGCGGCGGTGTCCGCGGTGTCGGCAGAGCGCGAATTTGTAGGAGAAGTCCACGCCGTCCAGCGCGCCGAGTTGCGCGCCCGCGTCAAAGGCGTGGTCGAGTCCGTGGCCGTGGACGAGGGACAAGATGTCACGCCCGGACAGCTCCTTTTCACCATGGCCGCGCGTGAAATGGATCAGGAGTTGCGACGCGCGCGTGCAGCGGTGGCGACAGCGGCAGCAGAACTGCGCGCGGCAGAACTGGAGCTTGGCAACGCCAAGGGGCTTTTGGACAAGGGCGTGGTGGCACCTGCAGAAGCCGCCCAGGTCCGCGCCAAGGTCGCTGCACTGTCCGCACGTGTCGCCGAAGCCAAGGCCGTCGAGGCGGGCGTAGCCGTCAACCTGACCTACACCGAAGTCCGCGCGCCGTTCGCCGGGACCGTACACCGCATCTTGCGCAAGGCCGGCAGCCTCGCCCAAGAAGGCGACCTGTTGACGACGGTCGCCGACGCCCGCGAGGTGCTGGTCTATTTCCGCGTTTCCGAGGCGGAGTACCTGGATCGACTGGCCGGTGGCGGCAGCCAACCCAAAACGGTGTGGCTGCAACTGGCCAACGGTTCGCGCTACGCACATTGCGGGACAACGGACGCAGTGGATGGCGAAATCGACCGCGGCACCGGCACCATCGCCGTGCGCGCCCGCTTTGCCAATCCCGATGGCATCCTCAAGCACGGTGCCACCGGAAAGGTCGTGGTCAAGACCGAACTGCGCGACGTGGTGGTCGTACCCCAAAAAGCCACTTTCGAAGTGCAGGAGCACGTGTACCTGTACGTGGTCGATGCGACCGGTGTGGCGCGGCTGCGCAAAATCCTGCCGCAAAGCCGCCACGGCGAGGATTTCGTGGTCGGGTCGGGGCTCCAGCCGGGTGAGCGCTACCTCGTCGAAGGCATCCAGCGCGTGCGCGACGGCGCCAAGATTGCGGTGCGCATGGCTGCGCCAACGCCGACCACGCTGCCCCACTGAGGTCTTTGCCAGGATGATCCGCACCTTCACGCGGCGGCCGGTGCTGTCGGCCGTCGTGTCGATACTGCTTTCGCTGCTTGGCATCCTCGCGGTTGCGCGCTTGCCGGTTGGGCTTTTCCCTAGCGTCGCACCGCCTGAAGTCAACGTCAGCGTCGAGTACACCGGCGCCAACGCCGAGACCGTCGCCAAAGCCGCCATCGTGCCGCTGGAGCGCGCCATCAACGGCGTACCCGGCATGAAGTACATGAGCAGCGACACCGGCAACGACGGCGTGGGCGTGGTGCAGATTCTTTTCGAGACTGGCACCGACCCCGATGTTGCGGCCGTCAACGTGCAGAACCGGGTCAACTCAGTCATGGGAGAGTTGCCGAGCGAGGTCATCAAGAACGGCGTCAAGATTGCCAAGGAAGAGAACGCGATGCTGCTCTACCTCAGCATTGCCAGTGACAACCCGGGGCACGACGAGAAGTTTCTGTACAACTTTGCCGACATCAACGTGCTGGCTGAACTCAAGCGCATCCAAGGCGTGGGCTACGCCGACATTTTGGGTGCCAAGGAGTACGCAATGCGCGTTTGGCTGCTGCCGGACCGGCTCGCAGCGTACGGGGTGACGCCAGCCGATGTCATCGAAGCGCTGCAGGCGCACAACTTGGAAGCAGCCCCCGGCAAGATTGGCGAAAACAGCGACAAGGGCAGCGCACCTCTGCAATACACGGTGACCTGGTCTGGAAAGTTCACGAGCGAGGCCCAGTATGGGGCAATTCCGTTGCGTACCGGGCCCGGCGGCGAGGCGCTGCGCCTGCGCGACGTCGCGCGGGTCGAGTGTGGCACCACCTACTTTGATGTCGAAGCCAGACACAATGGCCGGCCCGCGGCGAGTATCCTGCTCAAACAACTCCCGGGCTCAAACGCCAGCGCCGTCATCGCAGCGGTCAAGAAGCGCCTGGCCGAGCTCAAGGCTGCCACGTTCCTGCCCGGCATGGACTACCACATCAGCTTCGACGTCAGCCGCTTTCTGGATGCTGCCATGCACGAGGTGCTGCGGACGTTCCTCGAAGCGTTCCTGTTGGTGTCGCTGGTCGTGTTCGTGTTCCTGGGCGATTGGCGCAGCACGCTCATCCCCGCGCTGGCGGTGCCGGTGTCGCTGGTTGGCACGTTTTTCTTCATCCAGTTCCTCGGTTTCTCGCTCAACCTCATCACCCTTTTTGCGCTGGTGCTCGCCATCGGCATCGTGGTCGACAATGCCATCGTCGTCGTCGAGGCGGTCCATGCCAAGATGGCGACCAAAGGCCTGGCGCCCCTGGCCGCGACGGACGAAGCGATGGACGAGATTGCCGGTGCCATCGTGGCGATTACCTTGGTGATGTCGTCGGTTTTCGTGCCAGTAGCCTTCATTTCGGGTCCGGCGGGCATCTTCTACCGGCAGTTCTCGCTGACGATGGCCGTGTCCATCGTGCTGTCCGGCGTAGTGGCGTTGACCTTGACGCCCGCCTTGTGCGCGACCTT
>CAXRHS010000989.1:0-3106 GCA_964230235.1 Myxococcota bacterium | reverse complement strand
CCTGCGCTCGGCGGCCTGCTGCGATGCGCTTGGTGCCGCCAACGCCCACTGCTACCGCGCGCAGTGTATGGCGACATCGCGGGCGCTCATTTCCGCGCTTGGCCTGGATGCGCAGCGGGTGACGACCGCATTCCAGTCGCGCTTGGGGCGAACGCCGTGGATTCGGCCCTACACCGACCATGTCATCGCCCAGTTGGGCAAAGGCGGCACCCAGCGTTTGCTGGTAATCGAGCCCAGCTTTGTCGCAGACTGCCTGGAGACGCTCGAAGAAATCGGCATTCGGGGGCGCGAGGACTTTCGCGCGGCCGGCGGCGGCGAGTTGCGGCTGTGTCCGTCGCTCAACGCCAGCGCGGTGTGGGTTCGCGGGTTGGCCGCGCTCGTCGCACAGGCGAGCAACGCCCCTGCACAAACCTGAATAAAGTCAGGGATCAGAAAATGGGTGCCACAATGTGCGGCATCCGGCCACTGGCCTGGCTACTCGGAACACGCGTAATTTCAGGCAGTAGAAAGTGGGTGCGATCGCTCAGCCCTTGACGCCGCCGGCCGTGAGCCCCCCCACCAGGTGCTTCTCGGCGGCGTAGAAAAGCGCCATCACCGGCAGCGACACAAGGAGCGAACTCGCGGCAAACAGGGACCACTGGACGTCCTTTTCGCCGACGTAGCCCCGAATCATCACCGGCATCGTGTAGGCCGCCTCTTTGGACAAGAAGGTGTAGGCGAGCACGAATTCGTTCCACGCGGACATGAACGAGAACAGCGCCGTGACCGCGATGGCCGGGGCGGACAACGGCAGGATGATGCGCAAGAAGATTTGCAGGCGAGTGGCACCGTCGATGAGGGCGGACTCCTCGATTTCTCTGGGCAACGTGTCGAAATAGCCCTTGAGGGTCCACGTGCAAAACGGAATCGTGGTCGTCGAGTACACCAGAACCAGGCCCCACAGCGAATCGAGCAGGCCCAGTTTCTGGATCAGCACATACAGCGGGATCAGCGTCAGGATGCCCGGGAACATCTGGGTCGCCAGAAAGCCAAGCAAGCCGGCGCGGCGGCCGGGAAACTCAAAGCGCGCAAAGGCGTAGGCCGCGGTGCACGCCAACGCAATGCCGGCCAGCGTCGTTACTGCAGACACCGCCAGCGAATTGAACAGCTGATGCCCGAACAGCCACTGGCCCTGCGCGTCCGAAGTGGACACGACTTTGGCGAAAGCCGAAAAATCAAGGCGATCGGGCAGTGGCGACGGAGAGGACGACACCCCCGTAGTTCCCGAAAGCGCGAGCTTGACCACGTACAGAACCGGGTACAGCGTCAGCGCCGTGACGGGCACCAGCAGCACATGCGGCAGCCAGGCGCGCACGCCTTTGGGAGCGACCGAATCGTCCGCGCCGTGCGCCATGCTCAGGCTCCGACCGCTTGGGTGGCCTTGGTCAAGCGGTTGGTGACCAGCGTGTAGCCAAGCAATAGCAGGAAAATCAACACGCTATACGCGGCGGCCAGGCCGGTTCGCCGCAACACCGTGAACGTGTAGTACGCCTCGGTGATGAGGATGTCGGTCTGGTGGTCCGGTCCGCCCCCCGACACCAGCCAGATGACGTTGAACGCGTTGAACGTCCAGATGGTACCCAGGATGATCGCAGGGAAAAGCGCCGGGCGCAGCAGCGGCAACGTGATGTGCCGGAACTTCTGCCAGCCGGTGCCACCGTCCATGTCGGCCGCCTCGTACAGCTCGCCGGGAATGCTCTGCAGGGCACCAAGCGAAATCACCATCATGAACGGGAAGCCGAGCCAGACGTTGGTGGCCAGATTGGCGAGAAAATTGGTCCACGGGCTCGTGCCAAGCCAGTCGACGCGCTCCTGTCCCAATGCGACCAGCATGGCGTTGAGCGGGCCTGCCTGGGTGTTGAACAGCCATTTCCACGTCAACGCCGTGATGTAGCTCGGCACGGCCCACGGCACGATGAGCAGCAGGCGGTAGAGCGCGCGGCCGCGCAGGTGCGGGCGGTTCAGCACCAGCGCCAAGCCGAGCCCCAGCGTGACGTGCAGGCCAACGTTGAGCAGCGTCCACAGGATGGTCATCGCCAGCGTGCGCCCGAAGTGTGTGGAACTGTTCGAATCGGTAATCGAGCGCAGGACTTCGATGTAATGCTCAAGCCCGACGAATGCCCCCGACTTGTCCACGAACGACAGGCCAACGCCGACCGCGAACGGCACAAAGATCAGCAGCGTGGTCGCCGCCATCGCCGGACCGACGTACAGGTACGGCACCACGTCTTTGCGCGCGCCGTCGAACACCCGCGCCAAAGGGGTCGACGCCCAAGCCGCAACCAGCGTCGCCCCCAGCGTGGCAAGCGCGACATGCAGCATCGAGAGCGGCTCAGCGGCTGTCGGCGCCGCGTGGGGCACCAACAGTTCGCCGCCCAGCACCGCAACACCTGCGCCGGGCGCTGGGGTCAGGGCCGGTTGGATCGCCCACCACGCTGCCGCGGTCGCTCCGACCGCCACCAGGTCAAGCAGCAGCCGCTTTCGACTGCCTGCCAACGCGGTCGCGCCAGCCATCAGCGCAGCCAGCAACGGCCCAAACCAGGGCGGCTGCAGCGCAGACGGTCGCTGCGGTGCCATCAGGACACCGGCGGCGCCGGCCAACGATTTGCTGCGCGGCCCGTCGCGCACCGGTACCGCGACGACCAGCCGATCGCCCGCCAGCCGGAACTGCAGCGATTCCGCTGTCATCAGCGACCCTGTCGTGAGCGAACGCACACCGTCAGCCGTCAGCGTTTTGGCATGATCCAGCACGGCCTTGCCGTCGTCGCCCGCGACCGTGCCCTGAACGATCGCGGTGCCGCGGGAGATACCGAACTCATCGACGCCGCCTTCCGCGACGACGAATACCTCCGCCGCGGCCGGATGGGTCTTTTTCAGTTCGGCTAGCGCGGCAGCGCAGGCCTTGTCGTCCGTGCGCGACGTCCAGGCTTGCGCTGCCGCGTCAGCGACGGCAGTGGCTTCGACGATCTGGCTGTTTGCCAGGCGGGCGCGGTCGACCAGTCCCAGTCCGGCGGAAATCAAGCCGGCCACGGCACAGCCAAACAACCACCGCGCGACAAACGTCGCT
>CAXRHS010000988.1:0-2600 GCA_964230235.1 Myxococcota bacterium | reverse complement strand
ATCCAGGTGGCCGTGGCGGACCCGGCGGGCCTGGACAGGACGGCGAACACCCGGGCGCGCAGTGGTTCCGCGCCAAAGTCGAGGCGCACGTCGCTGATGCGCTCGACATCGCCAAGGCGACGCCCGAACAGCGCAAAGCGGTCCAGGTCGAGGTCGACGCGTTGCTGGCCAAGGGCAAGAGTGGCATGGACCGCCACCACCAACACCGCAAGGCGGCGGTGGACCTGTTTGTCGCCGATAAGCCCGACGCCAAAGCCATTGCGGTGCTGGTGCAGCAGTACATCGACAGCCGGCTTGAGCGGGGCAAGGACCTCGCGGCCGCGTTGACGCGGCTGCACCCGCTTTTCAAACCCGAGCAGCGCAAAGCCATTGCCGGCTACGTGGCGGACGTGCTGCCGGCGCCGCGCGGCAACTGGCAACAGAAAATGGCGCGCTTTTGGGGCGAGCGCATGACCGACCGCGCGATGGACCACCTGCAGTGCACGGCGGACCAGCGGCGGGCCCGGGTGGCGATCCGGGAAAAGGTCCATGCCCGCAGGAACGCCGCACCGGCGGAGCGCCGCAAGCACCTCGACGCGGCGCTGCACCTGTGGCAAGCGGATCGCCTGGACGCCGCTGCAGTGCAGGCGCACCTCGACGCCAGCGCCAAACACCACAAAGAAATGGCCGAATTCGCCGTGGCCCAAGCGCTGGACGTCCACAAGGTGTTGACCGCGGAACAGCGCGGCAAGCTGGCCGAGTTCTTGCGCCGCCACCATGGCCGCGGGCCGCACGGCGGTCGCCACGGTGGTCCTGGCGGACCCGGCGGGCCTGCGGACAGCGAGGACTAGCCCTCAGCGCGGCGGTCCTCTTGTGCATCCGCCAGTCGCACCCACGCCACAAACGTGCGACAGTCCAGGGCGGCTGCGCGAAGCGCAAGACGGCCCCACACGATGACCGCCCGATTTTGTTCCGCATTGATCGCGGCTGCGCTCTGCGCATGCGCCGGCCCGCAGACCCTGCCTGCACCGGGTCCGGCCGCCGCTGATGTGCTCGCCAAAGCCGCCGCAGCAGACTGGCGCGACCTCGATCCGGACCACACGCTCGTCATCGACAGTCCGGCGGGACGGGTGGTGCTCGAACTGGCACCCCGCTTTGCCCCGGTGCACGTTGCCAACATCCGCGCACTGGCAGCCGCCGGCTTTTGGGATGGTACGGCGGTCGTGCGCGTCCAGGACAACTACGTGGTGCAGTGGGGCGATCCCACCGAAAAGAAGGACCTCGGGCCGATCGCGCGCGATCCACCGGCCGAGTACTACGCGTCGGCCCAAGGGGTGCCGTTTGCGGCCTTGCCCGATGGCGACGTCTATGCCGCCCAGGTCGGTTGGACCGACGGCATGCCGGTTGCGCGCGACGCCACCGCGACGCAGACCTGGCTGGTGCACTGCTACGGCGTGGTGGGCGTCGGCCGCGACATGCCGCCCAACACCGGAACCGGGGCCGAGCTGTACGCGGTCATCGGTCACGCGCCGCGCCACCTGGACCGCAACCTTGCTCTGGTTGGCCGGGTGGTGGCGGGCCTCGAGAACTGGACTGCACTGCCGCGCGGCAAAGGTCCGCTCGGGTTCTACGAGGCCGATGGCCAGCGCACGCCGATCGTGCGCGCTCGGTTGGCCAGCGCGCTGCCGCCGGCTGAACGGCCCAACCTGCAGTTGCTGCGCACTGACACTGCGACCTGGACGGCGTGGGTCAACGCGCGGCGGTACCGCAGAGAGCCGTTTTTCGTCGAGCCTGCCGGGCGGGTCGATGTCTGCAACGTGCCGATTCCGACGCGGGTCAAGCCCTAGCCCTCGCCGGCGAATAGGTCGATCCAAGCGCGTTCGGAGCGATGCGGCAAGTCATCTAGTGAATTCAGCTGGTTGCGGCCCATCGCGCCAACCGAAGGCGCACATGGCTGGTCCGCGGACGTCTGCCCGGCCGCGCGAGCCTCAACCCCAACCCTCCACCGCGGCGCCGCCACCCCGCCACACCTGGGGCGGTGGATCGGCAAACTCGTCTTTGCGGTAGCGGCGGCCCAGTTCCGCAAACGCATCGACGAGCGGCCGCGGCGCAAACGTGGGAATCTGGGCCGCCAGCGCCGCGGTGTCCACCGATTCTTCGCCAGCGCTGTGTGGGCCGCGTTGCGCGCCATGGCGCAGTTCTGCTTGTACGTTTGCGCCAGCGAGCAGGGCCCCCACCAGCTCGCGCAAGGCCACGGGCTGCGGGTGGCCAAATTGGACGCGCGCCCGTCCTTCGGCCTGCGCCAGCCACAGCGCAAACACCGTGGCGACGCTGGCCACTTCCAGTACGGCTGGGCGCTGCTCGCCCGAGCCCGGCAGGCGAACTGCCCCGGTCGCCTCGGCCTGGCGCACATATTCCAGGGCCCGTTCCGCGCGGTCGTCCAAGGCCAACAGCTGCGGCAAGAGCGCGATCAGCAGCGGGCCCGGCCAACGTTCCAGCAACAGGGCGCTGGCGTGGCGCTTGCCCAGGCCATAACCGTCCGCGGGCTCAGGTCCGAGTTCGCGCTCGGGCCGCGACCACCAGTGCGGATCGCGCGCGGCCGGGCAGACGTCCGCGGACCA
>CAXRHS010000987.1:0-3162 GCA_964230235.1 Myxococcota bacterium | reverse complement strand
CTTGGCATCGACGGTTCTTTGGCCGTTGTCGCAGCAAAGGACGGCGCGGTTCGCGGCATGTGGCGGGCTGGCGGGGTAACCGAACTGTCCGCCCTGCTGGTGCGGCCGGACTCGGACACCGCAGCCGTGCTCGGAGCGGTGGGCGGGCTTGCGTGGGTCCGCTGGACGGATGGTGTTGCATTGGGTCGGGCCCCAGCGGCGGGGATGCGCGCGCTGGTGGCTGGCGATGGTGCCGCAATCATCGCCACCGGCGACGCGGTCGCCGCTTGGCGGCCGCCACCAGCGGCGGTGCCGCTGCTTTTGCAAGGACCGGCCGGGCTGACCAGTGTCGACGGCTCAGCCGATGGGCGTTGGCTTGCCGCGGGCACCGGGACGGGAGAGTTGGTGCTATGGTCGCGGCCGACCGGCACCGTCGCTGCACGTGCGCAGGTGTGCGGCAACACCGCAAAGGATGTGCAGTTTCATCAACCCAGCCGGTCCCTGCTGGTCGCCTGCGTCGGCGCGCCGGGATTGGTGCGGCTCACCGAGTCCGACGGCCGGTGGCAGTTGAGCGGCACCGCCTGGCCGGTCGAGTCGCGGCGTGCGGGCACCCTGACCAGTGGCCGCCTCTGGCTGACGGATACCTTGCAGAGTGCGCGGGTGGTGCACGACGGCGTGGAGCGGCATCGCTTGCGCGGACCTGGCTTTGTCGAGGGCGATACGGCGGCAGATGGCGCGCGCGCCCTGGTCGTCGGCCCGCGCGGCGGCGTGTGGCAAATCGATGACAAACCGGATCCGCCAACGGAGCGGTGGCCGCAAGCGGCGGCCGTGGCGGTTGGACTCAGCGCGGATGGTCAGGTGGCGGCGCTCGCTGGCTCGGCAACTGTGACACTGTGGGAGGTTGCGGGGCCGACGCTGCGCGCGACGGCAACCATCGCAGGTGGCGTGCAAGACGTCGCGGTCTCGGCCGATGGTGGCCTGGTCGCGGTTGCGCACATCGACGGCGCGGTGACCGTAATCGACCGCCAGGGGGCGACTCGTGCACGTCTGATCGGGCATCGCAAGCGCACGGTGTCCGTGCGTTTCTTGCCTGGCGGCACCACCCTGGCCACGGCCAGTTGGGACGGCACGGTGCGCCTTTGGTCGGTTCGCGCGCTGGTTGAACGCTCGGCGACACTGGCGCTGCAAGTCGATTCCGCGTGGCAATCGACAGGATCGCGATGACCCGACGTCAGCGGCGATTGCTGTTCTTGCTTGCTCGGTGGGTCGCAAACTCGCGGCTTTGCAAGCCGACTCGTCGCTCCTTGCTCGCTGTAGGTGTGAGTTCATCTCAAAGCGATCCGTGTTGTGTGGCCGTCCCGGCTTGACGGCGGATCGGCGCCAGCGCACCATCGCTAGACAGGTCGGCACCTCCCTCCGCCTTGGTTGGCCTGGCCCGACCGCAACCACAAACGGGCGCACCGCGCCGCTGCAAGGACCACCATGTTCTGTTTTGCACGTGCTCTGGCGACCACGCTTGGCGTGGTTGCGCTGTCGATGGCCGCTACGCCCGCATTTGCGGACATGGGACCGATCGGCACCTCCAAGAAGATTGGCGCTGGCGTGGGCGGCGGCAGTCTCGCCTACGGTTTCAGCCCCAAGATGTATTTGACCAACGATCTCGCCGTGCAGGGTGCTGTCGGATTCTCGGGTTGGGGCATGAACATCGGCATCGACGGCCTCAAAACCATGGGCCCGCCGATCGACATCCCGGTCGGTCTACTGTGGTGGGGCATCGGCGCGGGCGCGAGCGCGGTCCTCTATCGGGTAGGTGGCTACAGTGCGACCATCGTCGGCGGTTCGGTGTTCGGCGAAGTCGGCTGGCACTTTCGCACCTTCCCGCTCGAAGTCACGGCCAGCGTGCGGCCGACTTTCCTGGTCGGCGACTACATTGGCGGCTTTCACTTCGACAGTGGCGGCGCGGTTCGCTGGTACTTCTAGTCAGGCGCCGTAGCCTTGGCGACGACTCGCGCCTCAAAGCCAGTTGCCTGCCAATCGGGACGTGGCAGTTCGATGCCTGCTCCTTGGGTGCCAAACCATTGACCGCCGAGCCGGGACAGCGGGTCGACAGCGGTCGCATCAATCTGACCCGCCTGCGCGTTCCACGCCGCGTCGTCAACCCAAAAGCTGACGACTTCGGCGATGACCAAGGCCTGGGCATTGCCGTGGCCGAGCCAGACGACCTGGCTCAGTTTGCATTCCATTGCCAGCGGGCACCCAACGATGCGCGGTGGCCGAACCTGAGCACTCGGCACGGTCTGCAGACCGCTGGCCTCCGCTTCTGACGCACCGGGCGGAAGTTCGGCGGCGCTTTGGTTCACCGCCTCGGCCATGGCCTTGGGCGCGATGTGCACGACCAACTCGCCGGTCGCCTGGATATTCGCCAAGGTGTCCTTCGGCTGCCATACGCCTTGCCACCGGCGCTGCCCGATCGACAGCGCAACCAGCGGCGGGCGGCTACAAACGCCGGTGAAAAACGAAAACGGCGCAAGGTTGACGTGCCCTGCCGCATCGACCGTCGTCACCCAGGCGATCGGCCGCGGCACGATGGCCGAAATCAGCAGTGCGTAAGCGTCTTTTGGCGAGAGGTTGCTGCAATCGAAGCGCATGGTCGACCACCTGCGGCAACTGCCGCCGCGCGACCGTAGCAGCCCCTCCGTTCCCGCGCTATGCTCGCGGCCGGAGGTGCGAATGAACTCAGCACGAATCAGTAGTTGGCCCGGCGCTTGGCTGGCCATGGCGGTGTTTGCCACGACTTCTCCGGCGCTCGCTGGCAGCCCGCGACCGAGCGCCAAGGTTGCAGCGGCGGTGCCTGCAGTCCAAGCAGAGGCCCAAGCGTTTCTCGACTTGTACGACTCCGTGTTCAAAGGCCTGTACACGGTCACGTCCAACGCGGAGTGGGCAGCGTCCACCGATGTCAGGGACGCTCACGACGGCCAGCGCACTGCGGCAAATCAAGCGCTGGCGGCGTTTCGGGGCGACAAGGCCGTCATTGCCCGCGGGCAGGCCCTGCTTGCGCGCAAGGCCGAGCTGACCCCGTTGCAGGTTCGGCAGTTGGACAAGCTGCTGCTCGCGGCGGCGAGCTGTCCGGGGACGATTCCCGATGTCGTCAACGCGCGCATTGCAGCGGAAAGCCGTCAGGCT
>CAXRHS010000986.1:0-3162 GCA_964230235.1 Myxococcota bacterium | reverse complement strand
ATCAGCAGCCGCAAGCTGGACCAGGCCAAGAAAGACGCAGACTTTGACAACGACAGCCGCGTCGCCGAACG
Source organism: Myxococcota bacterium (assembly GCA_964230235.1). GTDB lineage: Bacteria > Myxococcota_A > UBA9042 > UBA9042 > UBA9042 > SXRM01. Next base: position 3,091 of record CAXRHS010000986.1, on the reverse strand, counting down.
GCTCGTCGCCATCGCCAACGAGCCGGGGCCGGCTGCGGTGCATCGCCGGTTGGCTGCGCTTGCCTATCTGATGGAGTTCTATGACCACCACGGCCGCAACCATGGGCGCATCTCGCGGTTTCAGGACCATTTTGACGGCCTGCTGGTGCGGCGACGGCTCGATACGCTGGCCCGTCGCTACTTCACCGAGGCCCAGCCGGTGTTTCCTGATGCACCGCTGTTTTCGACCGGGCAACACCCGCCTGACAAGCCCGACGATGTCGAAAAGCGCATCGTTGGACTGGCGGGGTCGTTCAAGATGGGGGGCAGCCACCGCGCCGACCTGCGCAACCAATCGCTGATCAACAACCTGCGGCAATTCGAAGGGTTCTTGCAAGCGATGGCCGCGGACCGCCGCGAGTCCATCAAGATTTTGGAACTGGTCGCGACCAAGCTCGGGCCGCTCGGCGCCGACGAGTACGCGCGCACCGATGTGCTGCGCAAGCTGGCCGAAGCCTACCTCGACGTCGGCGACGTCGACGCGGCCAGCGGAGCCCTTACCCGGGCCAGTGCGATCGAGTCTGACCCCTCAGACCTGAAGAGCCTGGCGACGCGCATCGAGGAATTGGGAAAGATTTCTGCATTGTTTGCGCGCACCGACAAGAAGGCCGAGCTGCGCGAACTGGTGGCGGGCAATGAACGGCATCCGGCGACGCTGGAAAAGCTGCTGGGCGCGCCCGGTCCAGCTTCGCCCAAGCTGCTGGCAGAGCTGGCCGAGCGCCGCGAGGTCAAGCGCTGGTGGCCCTACGGCGACCCGTTCTGGTTGTGGAATGGCGAGCCGGCCCACCTCATCCAGGGCGAGCACGTCCTTTTCACCGCTGCGCGCACAGACGGCATTGCAGCACGCGACCTGCGCTACTACCGCGCCCAGCGCATGAGCACCAAAGACGTGCTGATGGCGGTCGGTCGAGGGCCGCGCAGCGATTTTGAGGCCACCTTTGAGCTGACCTATGTCAAAGCACCCGACTTCATGCTGCGCTACGTGCCGCGCGAAATCACAACAGCCGCCGATTTCAAGGTCGACCCCGGTCGGCCAGAGGTGACGTTGCTGTTCGGCTTGCGCGACGTGGACACCCAGAGCCAGCAAGACCCCGAGACGCGCAAGAATTTCTGGTCGGAGCCGACCCAGGCTTTTGGCGTCCGCTTGACCGCTGGCGGCATAGCGCTGGTGCGGGTTGGTGAAGCGGCGCCGGCGGCCGAGCAGCGCAAGTCCGAGATGACCGTGCAGGTGGTGGCCGAGTCGAGCAAAGGCGTGGGCGACGACAAGGTCAAGGTCAAGGTATCGGTCAAGGGCAGGTCGGTGGCGGTCCAGGTTGGCGGCGCCAGTCACCTCTTTAAGCTGCCAGAGGACGCCAACGGCTTTGTGGGCGTGCACTTGCGCGGCGAAGGCTATGTGCAGATTGGCGACTTGCGTATTAAGTAGTCGCGCCAGCGGTAGTTTCTGAGAAGTCCGGATCGTCCGTGCTGATTTCCGTCTCGCGCCAGTTCTGCGATTGGCGAGGCGCACGCTTGCAACGCTGCCAGCCGAATGATCGATCCGCGCGCCATCGACATCGACGCGCCCGCCACGTGTAGGAGTTCGGCGCGGTTTTCTCGCCAAATTCCGCCACCGCGCTACACTCGCGCGGCCCGCTGGCGCGGGTGCTTGCGGAGCACAACCATGCAAAATGTGACAGGCTTTTCTGCCTATGCCGACCGCAGGGTCTGGCCGATTGGCTTGCTCGGCTTCTCTTCAGGCCTGCCGCTGCTGCTGACGGGCGGCACGCTCGGCGCGTGGCTGACCGAATCTGGGCTCTCGCTCAAGTCCATCGCCGGAATGGCGGCGGTCGGAATCCTGTACTCATTCAAGTTTTTGTGGTCGCCGATGGTGGACCACACGCCACTGCCGGTGCTGTCGCGGCTGCTCGGCCAACGTCGGGCGTGGCTGCTGGCCTCGCAGCTCGGCGTGGTGGTGGCCCTGGCGGCGCTGGCTGTGCTCGATCCAGCGCAGCAACTGCCGCTGGTGGTCGCGGCCGCCGTCGCGGTGGCGTTCTTCTCCGCCACCCAAGACATTGTCATCGCGGCGTTTCGCGTCGAACGCGCAGGTCAGCAGGCCCAAGGCGCGGCGGCGGCCATCGAGATCTTTGGGTACCGCATCGGCATGCTGGCGGCAGGTGCCGGGGCGCTCTATGTTGCCGAATTCGCTTCGTGGCGCTCCGCCTACCTGGCTATGGCGGGCCTTGGCATGCTGGGCGCGGTGACGACGCTCGCGTGCGCCGAGCCAGATCGGGCGGTCGCCGACGGCCCCAAGCCGACCACCTTTGGCGGGCACCTGCGCGCGGCGGTTGCGCTGCCGTTCCTGGACTTCCTGCGCCGGCCCAACTGGTTGGCAATCTTGCTGTTCGCTACCACCTTCAAGCTCGGCGATGCGCTGGCGGCAACCATGACCAACCCGTTTCTGCTCAAGATTGGGTTCTTGAAAAGCGAAATTGCCAGTACTACCAAAGTGTTTGGCCTCATCGCCACGCTTGCGGGTGCCGCTGCGGGTGGTGCGCTGCTGCAGAAGGTGGGGGTGTTGCGCGGTCTGTGGATTGGCGGCTTGCTGCAGCTGGCGTCGCTGGTGGTGTTTGCGTTTCAAGCCCACATTGGCCACAACGTGCCGGCGCTGGCGGGCACCATCGGCTTTGAGTACGCGGCGAGCGCCATCGGCACCACCGCGTTCGCGGCCTACCTGTCGAGCCTGTGCACCGTGCGCTACACGGCCACCCAGTACGCGCTGCTGACGTCGATGGCGGCGGTCGGACGCGCCACGCTGGCCACGCGCAGCGGTGCGATTGCCGAGGCGACCGGTTGGTTCGGTTTCTTTCTTGTTTGCGCCGCAGCTGCGGTGCCGGCCCTTCTGCTGCTGGCGTGGATCGACCGCCGCGACCGCGGCCTTCGCGTGCGGCTGCCGATGGCCGCGGAGGCGGTTGGCTAGGGCCCGTGTAAAATCTATTCGATTTTCCACGTTGGCCCGCTGCTTGCCAAGTGGGTCGCAAGCTCGCGACTTTGCAAGTCGACTCGCCGCTCCGCT
>CAXRHS010000985.1:0-4335 GCA_964230235.1 Myxococcota bacterium | reverse complement strand
ACGTTGCTGACCTCTGGTCAGCAACGTCCCGCGATTGCTTGCTATGTGGGTCGCGCGTTCGCGGCCTGGCCGGACGGCTACAACAGGCCCAGTCCCCGGCGGCGGCTCCAGTCTTCCAGCCGCAATTCCAGCAATTCCGGCAACTCCAACGGTGCGGTGTGCGAGCCGCCCGGGATTTCGCACAGTTCGGCGTTCGGCAGCACCTGAGCCAGCTCTTTTTGCAGGCGGTCGGGCGTGAAGTGGTCGCGCTGGCCCGAGACAACCAGCGCCGGAACCTGCAGATCGCTCAGGTATGACCGCGCCGAGTGGCTGGCGACGTTTTGCAGGTACGCCAGGAACACCAGCGGGTCCATGCGCGCCATATGGCGAAAATACGGCAGAAAGTCCTCGCGGCGGATCATCTGCGCGTTGATTTCGGTGGCCAGCGCCAGTTTGTAGGCCCACTCGGTCGGCATCAGGCGCTGCCAGACATTGCGCAGGCCCTGCTGGTACTTGAGCGCCGCGCCCGACAGCACCGGCAAGATGCGCGCGCCGACGTCCGAGCCTTGGAAAGTGTCGAGCGGTCGCTCAAAGGCGCCGCAGATTGGGACCAGACCGGCGACGCGCTCCAATTGCTGGTGCGCGGCTTCGAGCGCCACCTGCACCCCCATCGAGTGACCGATCAGCACCGCTTGTTCGCCGGCACCAAAGCCGCACGCGGCCAACGCGGTCCAACCATCGCGCGCGCATTGCTCGATGGTCAGGCAGGCGTGGTCGGCGGGCGCCTCGCTCAGGCCATGACCGCGGTACTGCAAGTGCACGACGCGGCACTGCCGCTCGAGCGCAGGCCGCAGGTAACGCCAGATGTAGCCGTCGCAGCCGATGCCGTCGAGCAACAACACCCACGGCCCGGTCGTGCGAACCGGCTTGCGCACCGAGACCAGGGCACCGTCTGGGGTGGCTACAGCGACGCGGGGCATGGCATCACGGAGGGCATGGCATCACACAGGGCGTGCAATCACGCCCAGATGGGGTCAGGCGGGCTGCGCGGCCTGGTGGGCGCGCCACAGCTTGGGGCCCAGCCAGCCAAAGCCCACGGCGAGGTAGCCGAGCAGCAGCAACAACACCACCCCAAAGCCCGTGCGCAGCCCAATCAGCAGGTACACCGCCACCGCCGACGACAGCTGAAACGCCTTGAGCGCCGGGTGGGTGCTGACCTTGAACTTGGGCAGCGGCAGGTTGCAGACCATCAGCGCCGCGTTGACGAGCAGCAGCCACGGAAACAGCGCAAACACCAGCGGCGTGGTCTTGTCGAGGCCCAATTCGTGGGCGGCCAAAAAGGCACTGCACACCATCGCTCCCGACAGTGTCGAGGGCAGGCCCAAGAACAGGTACGGCCCGATCGCCGCGGTGGTCACGTTGAAGCGCGCCAGCCGAACCGCGGTCATCACGGCGTAGCCCAGGCAGATCGCCGCCAGGACGCCCGTTGCCGGCAGTCCCACCACGCTGGCCTGTGGTCCCCACGCCGCCGGCGCAAGGCTGCGGGCGCTGGCAAAGATGAGCGCCGCAGGGGCTATCCCAAACGCGGTGGCGTCGCTAAAGGAGTCGAATTGGATGCCAAACTCGCTGCTGCCCTTGAGCGCGCGGGCCACGCTGCCGTCGAGCTTGTCGAGCAGCACGCTGAGCAGCACGAACCACGCCGCCAGCTGCAGGTCGCCGCCCGACAGCGACTGGTACACCGACGCCAGGCCAAACGCCATCGCCGCCGCCGTGATGGCGTTGGGCGGCACAGTGCGCAGCGGAACGGGGTCGAAAAGACGCAACGGCGACCGGCGGGACCGGCGCGGGGTGCCGGCGGGCGCGCAGGATAGCGCTGTTTCGCGGATTCGCAACTGTTGATCAGTGCCGCTGCGGGGCCGTGTGCTTGCGAAAACAGCCTTTCACATCAAGCATCTGAATAATGGGGGGGTGCGCCGCGGCGCCCTAGAAATCGTGGTGCAGCGCCAATGCCAGGTGCCAGGAGTCGCCGTACACCGAAGTCGCACCGACCGGGTTGGTCGGGTCGCGCTTGGTCACGGTGCGGCGCGCCAGCGTCGTCCAGGCAAACGCGAGGTCCAGTTGCAGGGGCTTACGGGTCATGCCGAGCGGGTCGCCGGCCACCCGCCCAAGGCCCAGCGCCAAGGTGGTCGCCGCGGCGTCGAGGTAGTTGGCCTCGCCGTCGGCCTTGGGAAAAGGCGTGGGTCGGTACTGCACGCCGCCGCGCAAGGTCCAGGTGTCGTCCGGACGGAACTCCAGGCCCGCCCGCGGCACCACGATGTCTTGGGTACCCATCGCGACCGGAACATTGCGCACCGAAATCAGGTCGAGCGCTTTGCTGTCCGGCTGCAGAAGCTGGCTGTTGTCGATGCGCACCGTGACGTCGGGCGCGATCGCCGGCATCTGCGACCAGCGCTGCCAGGCGGCGCCGCCGGTCAGCAACCAGCGATCCGTTTGCCAACTCGTCGCAAATGCGTACGAATCGGGCAGCCAGAGGCCAATGCCCTTGACCTTGAAGTCCAGGCGGCCCACCTGATCGATGTCCACGGCGAGCGGCAACTCGTAGCGCACCGAACTTTCGGCCCGCCACACCAACGCCAGCCGCACGCCGTCGCGCGGCAGGACGGTCAGGCCCACCAGCGGCGTTACCACGGTGCCGAGGTCGACTTGCAGCGCCTTGTAGGTCACGCGCTGGTCGAGCACGGACAGGCCAATGTCCGCGCGACCGTCCAGGCCGGTCAACACCTGTGCGCCGGCGCCAACCGCCAGCCAGTCGACCGGCCGAACGCCAAGCGACGCCACCAGCGCCAGCCGGTCGCCAAGCGTGTCGTACATCGGCAACTGCGGGATGCGGTGGTCCAGGCTGTCCAGGCGGGTCGGACCGCCCAACGGCACGTGGATGGCGACGCCCAGCGCGGCGCGGTCCTGCAGCCAGCCGGGCAGCGGCGTCGAGATGCCCAGCTGCGCCAGGTAGTTGTCTTTGGGAAGCCGGGTCGGCCATGCCGCGTCGCCGCCGCGCCGGTCGATGCCAAAGCGGTTCCACACGCTCTCCAGGCCAAAGCCAAAGTGGATGTGGCGGGCGAGCGCGAGGTTGGCGGGGTTGGCGTAGGCGGCGTAGAAGTCGTCGCTGGCGGCCTCGCTGGCGTTGCCGAGCGCGATGGCGCGCGGGCCGAAGCCGTACAGTTCCAGTGTCGTGGCCAACGCGGTCGCGGGGGCAAGCAGCATCGCCAACCCCAAAAAACCGACCACGGCGCGCGCTTGGGCCATGGCGGCAGGCTAGCACGGAGCGGTTGGGGCGGAAACGTGGACATTGACAGCACCTGACCCGCGCCGCACCATGACCCCAGGGCGACGATGCCCTGCAAGTTCGCAGATGCCCGCGCCGATCGCGTCCCAGCCGCCCAGTGACACTTCGCCTGAGGCGGAGGCGGCGTATTTTGCGCTCATCGCCGCCATGCCAGTTGAGCGCAAGCTGGCGATGTGGCAACGGGCCATCACGATGGGTCGGCAGCTGACATTGGCCACGATCGTCGAGCGAGAACCGGATCTGTCGCCGGTTGAAAGGCTGCATCGTCTCTGCGCGGCCTGGTACGGCCAGGATCTCGCCGATCGGGCCTATGGCGCGCGTTTGTCGCGATGACTCCTAGCGGTCCGAGCGACCTTGAGGTCGTGTTTGGTGTCTTGCAGAGCTTGCAAGCGCTGGGGATCCGTGCCGCGGTTGTCGGTTCCGTTGCCAGCACGTTGCACGGTGAGGCCCGCTTTACGCGTGATGTCGACGTCTTGGCCTGCATCGAGGCGACCCACCTGCGCGCCATCGTGCGCTGCTTTGAGCGGGAGTTCTACCTATCCAGCGACGCCGTCGCGGAGGCAATCACAGCTGGCAGTTGCTTCAATCTCATCCACTTCGACACCGCGCTCAAGGTCGACCTGTTCGTTGCAGCGTCGGCGGGTCAGCGCGACGAGATCGCGCGCGCGGTCGACAAGCGCCTGGCCGACGGCAGTGGACGCACGCTACGGGTCGCGTGCGCAGAGGACGTCGTCGTCGCCAAGCTGCGGTGGTTTGACTTGGGCGGCCGACAGACCCAGCAGCAGTGGCGCGATGTCATCGGGGTGTTGCGAGCGCGGCGCGGCCGTGATCTCGACATCGAACTGATGCTGCGAACGGCAGTAGCAAGCAATGTCAGCGAGTTGCTGGAATCGGCACTAGTTGAAGCGGGCGTGGTGCCCGCGCGGTTGCTGTAAGGGCGCTGCCAAAGACAAGTCGTTTTTGGCAATGCCCTTCTTGCTTGTTGCGTGGGTCGCAAGCTCGCGTCTTTGCAA
>CAXRHS010000984.1:0-2046 GCA_964230235.1 Myxococcota bacterium | reverse complement strand
GTCGGCGTCATGTCTGGCTGCGGACCGTAGAGCGAAGCGGCCATGCGCGCCTGGACCTCGCCGGAACTCAGGTGACGGCGCTGAACCAGAAATTGCGGCCAGAACGTCTGCGGCGACACCCGTGAGCCTTTGCCAACCCCGGGCCGGTGGTGCAAGGTGCGCTCAATCAAGCGCGCGGCGTTGTCGCGCCAGGGCGTCGGCATCGCCAGGGCCTGTACCAGCGGACCCAGTCGTCCAGAGCCGAGGTCTACGCCGTGGCGGGCAAAGCCTTCGCGCACGACATCCGCCAGACTTGCGTCCGCAGGCAGGCGCTCCAGAAACCGCGCCCACAGCGCCTTCTCCGCGGCCGGCTCCAGCAGCACCACCGGCGCGCTCTGCGCAAGTTCGGCGCCCTGCATGGCCACCAAATCTGGGGTGACGTGGGCAGTTGCGCGCTCCAGGACTTTGCGCGCCGCATCGCGCACGCCGGCATCGGCATCGTCCAACAGCGCCACCGCAGCGCGCGCGGCCGGCAGCGAAGGGTCGTCCATCAGCAGTTGCAGGGCGACTTTGCGCACTTGCAAAGTTGGCGTCGCTACATCGCCAGCCGGTGGCACCAGCGTTCGCCCGTCGGCAAAGGCAGCGATCAAGGCATCGGCGGCTTGCAGCCGGCCCAGGCCGAGCAGGATTTGGGCAGCCGCCAGTGCAGTTCCTTCTTTGCGCAGCGCCTCGCTGAGCAAGGTGGCAGCATCTGAGCGTCCCCAGTCCGTGATCACCCGCGCCGCTTCTGCGCGCACCACCGCTGCCGGATCCTCAAGGGCATGTGCGACTGCGCCGTAGCCCTCGCCGTCGCGGTACAGGCCGATGAGGTACACAGCATCTGCCCGTGCCTGGGCATCGGCGCTTTGCGCCGCGGCGCGGATTTCGTCGAGCCGCATCCGCACCCCGGCCGGATGGCCCCAGGCCGACTGCGGTGCGCGCGAGGCATCGACACAGCCTTCCTGCCGATCGGCGGCCGAGCAGCCGATGCGCACGTGGACGTGGTCGTTGTGCGGCATCGCCTTCTTGGGCTGGTGCACTTTGGCGGCGACTTTGGCGATGACTTTCTTGTCGACCTTGTGCTTGTTCGCATAGTGCAGCGCCGGCCAACTCAGCCAACTCGCGATGAACAGGTACTGCAATTCGTCGCCCGAGCATTCCACCAGCGAACGCAGCAGCGTCCAGTTCGCAGCCACGTCATAGGTCAGCGGTTCCGGCGCGTCGGTCGACTGCCCGGTGTGGTCAAAGTGGTACAGCCGGGCCATTGTCGCCGGCCGACCTTGCGCATCGAGCGCGTAGAAGGCGACGTCCGCGTCGCGGCCATTGTGGTGCGAGACGCTCCACGGCAGCGGTCCGCCGGTCTGCCGCGAGAGGTTACCAAGCTGCAAGACGCGGCCTGGGTGCTCCTTGGCGACGCGCTCTGCCGCGCACAGCAACACATCGGCCATCTCGCGGGTGGTAAATCGCGTATTGCGCGGTGCGACTTTTTCCATCACCCGGTGGTGCTCGCCCGTCAGCGTCACTTCGACCGCCTCGGCGATGTAGCCCGCGGTCACGGTGCCGACGCTCGCGGAGCGCCCGGCCGTCGAGCCGATGCGGGGGTGGCGGCGCGCGCCGAGCGGCATCACCCAGGGCTCGAGGCCACTGTCGCCATCGCGGCGATCTCGGCGGCGCACGGGCTCGGCCACGCGGGTTTCGCCATCCAGCGCCCATGCTTCCGTGGGTTCAATCGCCTGCGAAGCCATGGCGACCACCGTCTCGGTGGCTGCGGCCGATACGGACGACGGCGGCGGGGTGGGCAATGGCTCCACCGCCGCGCAGGTGGTCAGACAGGCAGCCAGGGCAGGCGCACCCAGAGCTGTCCAGCGGCGGGTCGACCGCAACTGTTGCGTACGGTGATTCAAAGCAACCTGCGGGGGCATCGGCGGCCGAAAACGCGCAGGGCAGGGCGCCCCACGGCAATCTAGCAAATCCAACGAAGGCGTCGAATTCGCCCTACTTTGTGACGACGCTTCAAGCCAGTGTGCG
>CAXRHS010000983.1:0-11008 GCA_964230235.1 Myxococcota bacterium | reverse complement strand
CCGTCCACGGCCGGATCTGCTGCAGCTTGCCCTGGCCACTGACCTTTTGGGTCTCGACGTCGATCTGACCTTGCAGCGAGCCTTTGACGTCGTCCTTGATCTGCAGCTCGATGCTGCCGGCCATCTTGGTCAGCTTCTGGCCGTCGACCGTCGCCGACACCGAACCGCCGGTAATCTTGACGATACCGCCGATGGTCTTGGGCTCCGTCAAGGTCAGCGTCGCCGAACCCTTGATGTAGTCCATGGTGCTGCCGGCGTCGATGGTCACGTTGCCCTTGCCCCAGCCGAACACCTTGATGTCGACGAAGCCACCGAAGTCCTTGAGGTTGTTCTTCTGGAAGTTGGCAATCAGCTGACCGCCCGACAATTCGGCAAAGCGGCCGATCGGCTTGGGCGTGGTGAGCTTGAGGCCCGCCTGTCCGTCGAACTCGGTCAAGGTGCTGGTCTTGTCGATGCGCAGCCAACCGGTGCCAAAGTCCTTAACCTCGCCCTGGGCCTCGCCGTAGATGCTCTTGATTTCGTTCTTCTCGACCGTGGCGCCAATCATGGCGCGGGTGATCGTGACGTACGATCCCAAGGGCTTGGGCTGGGTCAGCTCAATCTGGCCGGAACCGGAAATCTCTTTGGTGGTCGAACCGTCATTGACCGTGAGCGTGCCCTTGCCCCAGTCCTTGACGCCCACGCTGATGGTGCCGCCAAAGTCCTTGAGGTCGCTCTTTTCAAAGTTGGCACGGATGTACGAGCCCTGCAGGATCGACACCGGGCCGCCAATCTTGTGGTCGACCAGCACGTTCAAGCTGCCGGTACCCGAAATCGAGTCCAGGCTCTGCGCCTTGAAGTTCAGGTTGCCCTTGAGCCAGTCCTCAAAGCCGACCTCGACGTTGCCGCGGTACTCGGTGATCTTGTTGGCCGAGAAGTCGACGCCGAGCGAGCTGCCGGTCTTGATGGAGACCTTGCCGTACTGCTTGTCAGCCTTGACGCTAAGTTCCGCGGTGCCCGTCAGCGACTCCAGCGTGCTGCCGGCGTTGGCGGTGATCGTGCCCTGCAGCCAGCTGTCGTACATCAGCGCCAGCTGACCTTGCACGCTCTTGATGGCCGCGCCGTCGAAGTCGATGGTCGCCGAGCCGCCCTTGACCAGCTTGACGTTGCCGCCGATGTCGTAGTCCTTGAGCAGGCTGACCGTCGCCGATCCGCTGATCTTCTTGAGCGTGCTGCCCGAATTGACGGTGATGGAACCGCCGACGAACTCCTTCCACGAGAAGCCGAGCGTGCCCGAGATGTTGGTCACTTCACTGTTGACCATCGACGCCTGGAAGCCAGAGCCGTCTTTGAGCTTGACCTGGCCGCCGATGTCCTTGTCGCCGCCGTAGATGCGCAAGTGCGCGTTGCCGCTGACGCTCTTGAGATCCGACTCGCCGCTGACCGTAACCGCGCCGTCGAGCCAGTTGTCGTACTTGACGTTGACTTCGCCCGAGAAGGTCGACAGTTTGGACTCCGCGACCTTGACCCGCGCGTGGCCGCCCGGCTGCAGTTCAACCTTGGTGGCGCCGATCATCTTGGGCGCGATGATGCTGGCCGAGCCCTGGCCGCCGATGCTCTCGAACTTGGCGCCCTGGGTGACCGTCAAGGTGCCGTTGACCCAGTCCTGGTACTGCCAGTTGACTACGCCGCCAAAGCCGCCGAGCTTGCTCGCGGCCATCTCGACCGATACTTGACCACCGGGCCGCAACTTGAAATCGCCCCAGGCTTTTTCGGCGGTCAGCTGCGCGGTAATCGAGCCGGTGATGCTGTCCGGCGTGCTGCCAGTGTTGACGTTGATGGAGCCGGCCAGCCACTTGTTGTAGTCGACCATCACCACGCCGCCAAAGCTGTCGAGCCCGGCGGTCGAGAACTTGGCCTGGACGTTGCCGCCCTGCTTGAGGGTGACGCCCGAGCTGCCGACGGCCTTGTCGGCGATTAACTCGACCTTGGCGGTGCCGGCGATGTTCTTGAAGGTGGTGCCGGCGTCGACCGTGAGCGATCCCTTGAGCCAGTTGTCGTACTGCACGGCAATCATGCCGCTAATCTGCTGGTTCTCCAGGCTCTGGGTGCTGTCGAGGTTCAGTTCGACGTTGCCGCCCTTGAGCAGCGTGAACTTGCCGCCCAGCGGCTTGTCGGCCAGCAGCGTCGCGCCAGCCTTGCCCTTGAACGGCCCGGTGACGTTGGTGCCCTCCAAAAGCTCGACATAGCCGCCAATCCAGTTGCTGTGCTTCCAGTCTACCCGGCCGGTCAGTGACTTGGGCGAATTGGCCTCAACCTTGACCGAGAGGTTGCCGCCGGCCAAAAGCTGGGTGTTCTGCACCGGCGCGGTGTCTTGCAACAGGCGCGCCGTGCCCTCGCCCGAAATCGACTTGATGGGCGAGCGCGGGATGGTGATGCGACCGTCCAACTTGGCGCTCGGGTTGTCGTAGCGCCAGGTGACTTCGCCTTCGATGCTGTCGAACGCGGAGTTCTTGAACTCCGTGCGCAGGTTGCCGCCCTGGGTCAAGAAGAACTGGCCGTTGGTCGGCGAGAAGTCCTTCATGACCTGCGCCGTAGCCGAACCGTTGATGCTGGTCGGCGTACTTTCGGTCAGTTCAATTGCACCAACGATTTGATCCTTGTACTGAAAGCGCACCAGACCGTTGAACGACGAGAAATCGCCGCCCTTGACCTTGACCCCCACACCCGAACCGTTGAGCAGCTTGACCGATCCGTCGCCGAGCGGCATGTCGGCAATCAAGCGCGCCTGCGCCTCGCCGTTGACGGTCTTGAGTTCCGCGGTCTTGCCCTCGATGGTCAGCGAGCCCTTGGCCAACTCCTTGTACTGGATGTTGATGGTGCCGCCGAAGCTGGTGAGCTTGTTCTGGGTCACTTCGGCTTCGATGCTGCCGCCCGGGGTGAGCTTGAGGCCACTGCCGCCCAGCGGCTGGTCTTGCACTACCCGCGCTTGCGCGTTGCCCGAGACGTTGTCGAGCTTGCTGGAAGTGACGGCGAGGTTGCCTTCGGCCCACTTCTGGTAGCGCCAGCCGAGGTTGCCGGACAGGGTGTCGACCTTGTTGTCGGTGACGACGGCGGTCAGCGATGTGCCCTGCTTGATGACGAATTCGCTGCCGTTGACGGCGTAGTCTTTGGACAGGTGCGCCGTGGCCTTGCCCGAGATCTTGTCGATCTTGCTGCCGCTCTGCACATCGACCGAGCCGTCGATCCAGCCCTTCCACTTGTAAAAGACCGTGCCGCCAAAGCTGTCGACCTTGTTGTTGACCATCGACACTTTGGCGTGTCCACCGGCCATGAGCGTGAATTCGTTGGGCAGCGGCTTGTCTTCCAGCAACGACGCCGAGGCCTCGCCGGAAATCGCGCTGAGCTTGCTGCCGTCGTTGACCTTGACGGTGCCGCCGATCCAGTTCTCGTACATCCAGTTCAGATCGCCGCCAAACGTCTCGGGCTTGCTGGCCGCAAAGGTGGCACGCAGTTGCCCACCGCGCCGCAGCGTCAGCTTGTCGTAGACCTTCTCCTCCTTGAGCTGGACGTCGGCCTTGCCGTTCAGGTTGTCGAAGGTGCTGCCTTCGTTGACGGTCAGGTTGCCGCCGAGCCACTTCTCGTACCACCAGCTCAGGTTGGCGCTGAACTGCTGTTGCTGCATCGACTTTTGGCTGTCGAAGCCAATCGTCATGGTGCCGCCGCGGTCGATCGTCAGCGGTGCCTTGACCTCCTTGGCCTGGATGACGGTCGCCGTGGCCTTGCCCTTGAGCGCGGTGTGCGGGTCGCTGGGCTCGAGCGACACGGTGCCGCCCAACCAGCTCTGGTAGTTCCACTCGACGTCGCCCGAGATCTTCTTGATGCTGCCGTCGGTCATGGTGCCGCTGACCGAACCGCCGCGCTTGAGCGTGAGCTCGTTGCCCACCTGCTTGTCGGCGAGCAGACCCGCGGTAATGGTGCCGCCCGGCTTGTCGAGCTTGGTCCACTGCGGCACGCTGACGGTGCCCTTGAGCCAGCCGTCGTAGCGCCACGCCAGGTCGCCACCGACGCCGGTCACCTTCGAACTGGTGAACTGCGCCTGGATCGACGACCCGCGCTGGATCTCGAGCTTGTTCGACTCACCGACCATCTTTTGCTGGATGATGGTGGCCGAGGCTTGACCCGACAGCTCTTTGCCAGTCGAGTCCTGGACCTTCATGTTGCCTTCGAGCCACTGCTGGTAGCTCCAGCTGACGTCGCCCGAGAACGACAACATCTTGGAGTTCGCGAGCTTGAGCTCGACCGACCCGCCCATCTTGAGCATGAGATCGGCAGTCACTTCCTTGTGCTTGCGCAGGCTGGCTTTGACGCTACCGGTCACGTCTTCGAGGTTGCTGTTGTCGATCTTGAGCTCGCCCAGCAGCCAGTCCTCGTAACCCATGGTCAGGTTGCCGCTGAACTGTTTGATGCTGGCGCCGTCGAAGCTGGCCTTGAGCGAGCCACCTTCCATGAACTTGATTTCGTCGCTGATCCGCTTGTATTTCGACAAGCTCGCCTGGATCTGGCCCGAGATCTTCTTGGCGGTCGCGCCCTCGGCGACCTTGATCTGGCCCTTGAGCCACGGGTCTTCGCCGTACTTGAAGTTGAGCGTGCCCGAGAACGACTTGACGTCGTTGTTGGCCACCACCACCTTGGCGTTGCTGCCCGGCATGATGGTGATTTCGGTGCCGTCGACCGGGTGGGCCTTGACCACTGCCGCCGACGCCGTGCCGGACACCTTCTTGGCCGTGCTGCCCTTGTCGACGGTAATCAGGCCCTTGAGCCAGCCGTCGTCGCCGTACAAGAAGCCGATGGCACCGCCGAAATCCTTGACGCGGCTGCCCGCGATGTTGACTTCGAGGTTGCTGCCCTCTTTGAGGAGCTTCAAGTCCGGCGCGGCCTGAATGTCGTTGACCAATTGCGCGGTCGCCTGCCCGGTGATGCTGTCCCACGCCGACTCGGAGCTGACCTTGACCGAACCCTGGGCGATGGGTTCGCCTTCGCTGTACTTCCAGTTGACTTCGCCGGTAAAGGTCTTGAATGCGGAAGCGCCGACCGTGACCTTGGCCTGGCCGCCCTTTTGCAGCTCAAAGCCCTCGGCCACCATCTTGGGCTCGACGATGTGGGCGTCGGCCTGGCCTTGGATGGTCTTGAGATCGCTGGCTTCGACGTGGACCTTACCTTCAAGCCAGGTCTCGTATTTCCAGTTGACGTCGCCCGTGAACCCGCTCGGCTCCGAGTTGGTCATGGTGCCGACGATGTTGCCGCCCTTGAGGAGCTTGAAGCCCGGCGCCAGTTCCTTGTCTTTGGCGAGCCGCGCCGTCGCGCTGCCGTTGAGCGATTCGAGCTTGCTGCCCGCGTTCAAGGTCACGTCGCCTTCGAGCCAGCCGTCGGTCTGCGGGTAGGCCCACAGCACCTTGCCCGCGAACGTCGTCGGCTTGCCGGCCACGATGTCGGCCTGCAGCGAACCGCCCTGCTTGAGCAGCACGGGCGCCATCACCTTGTCTTTGGCGAGCCGCGCGTTGGCGGTGCCGCTCGGCGAGTCGAGCTTGGTGCCCGCGGGCAGCGTAAAGTCGCCGACCAACCACTCGCCGGCGTCGAACGACCACAGCACGGTGCCGCTGACCGAGTCCAGCTTGTTGTTGACGACCTTGGCTGCGACGCCAGAGCCCGCCAGGATGTTGAAGCCGGTGCTGCCGACCGTGAATTTCTTGAGCAGGCTGGCATTGCCGTCGCCGCTCACTTGGGTGAGCGTGCTGCCAGTCGCGGCATTCAGCGTGCCGCCGACCCACTGCTCCCAGCGCCAGCTAACCGAGCCCTTGAGGCTTTTCAGTTCGTTCTTTTCGACGCTGGCCTGGATCCGCGAGCCGCCCTTGATAAAGAACCCGTCGCCCAAAGGCTTATCGGCCTTGAGCGTGGCGGTCGCGTCGCCCGACACCTGGTCGGGGTTGCTGTTGCTCGACTGCGGCACTTCGATGGCGCCGGTAAGATCGGTGGTGCTGACCTTGAGGTTGCCCCACAACTGCGTTGGCGTCGCGTTCTCGATCTTGACGCCGAGCGACGAACCGGCCGCCACGTTGAACGGGCCGAGCGCCTTGCCGGTGAGCGTGGTCGCGGTCGCTTCGCCGGAGACCTTGGCCTCGTCGGGGTTGATCTGGCCCGCGATCTTCAGCGTGCCCTTGAGGTAGGTGCCGTATTGGAACGCGAGGTCGCCGCCCAAGGTCGCGTTGACATTGTTGCGCAGCGTGCCGTCGAGCTTGCCGCCCGGCAGGATGTCGATGTTGCCAAAGGTGATCTTGCTGACCACCGTGCCCTTGACCTGGGCGTTGATGTTGGTCTGGGTGCTGCTGGCGTCAATCGTCGCGGTCCCCTTGAGGAAGTCGCCGTCGTTGCCGCGCTTGAAGGTGTAGTTGACGTCGCCGTACGGCCGCGTGACCTGCTGACCTTCGACGTGGAACTTGATGGCGCCGCCCGGCGAGATGTACGGGTTGGGTTGGAACTTGAGCGGCGAGGCGAACGCACCCGAGAAGTCACCTTTGACGGTGCTCGCGGTGGTGTCCTGCATCTTGATGGTGCCCTTGACGTGCCAGGTGGTGCCGTCGTTGGGCTGGCCATACTCGGCTGGGGCTTCGCCAGAGAGCTTCTCGATGCCGTTGGCGGTCAATTCGGTGGTCAGGCTGCCGCCCGGGTTGAGCTTGAGCCCGAACGCGCCGGTCCCAAACTGCTTGCCCGGTCCGACGATGGTGCCTTTGGCGGGCCCGCGCAGTTCGGTGCGGGTGCCGTTGGTGACGTTGACAGTGCCCTTGAACCAGTCTTCCCACTGGATCGGTACGTCGCCCGAAAAGCTGGTGAAGTCGCCGTTGGTGATCTTGGCGGTGAAGCCGCCGCCCGGAATCAGCACCAGCTTGCCCGGAATGACGTCTTTCTTGTCGATGATGCGCGCGTCGCCGGTGCCCGAGACCTTGGCGGGCTCGGCCTCTTCGGCCGGGATCTTGCCGGCGAGCCACTTTTCGTACTGCCAGGCCACCGTGCCGGCGATGGTCTTGAGGTCGTTCTGCTCGACCTTGCCCGTCAGGCCCGCGGACGGCGTGAGCTTGAGCAAGGTGCTGGCCTGAAACTCCTTGACGATGTTGGATGTGTGCGCGCCAGTCAGCAGCGTCGGGGTGCTCTGGCCGGCGTCGAGCTTGATGGTGCCAGCGATCCACTTCTCGCCGGCGCCGAAATCGTAGTTGACCGTGCCGCCCAGCTTGGTGATGCGGCTGTTGGTCATGTCGGTTTCGATGCTGCCGCCGGTCTTGAGCGTCAAGTTGCTCAGGGTCTGCGGGGCGATGACCTTGCCGGTGACCTTGCCGCTGATGTTGTTGATGCCGGCGCCCGATGAGGTCGCGCTGGCGATCTGACCTTCAATGAACTGGGTGCCCTCGCCGTACTTGAACAACAGCGTGCCCTGGATACCGTCGACGACGTTGCTCGCCACGTGCACCTTGGCTTGGCCGCCGGGCTGCAGCGTCACCGGCGTTCCGGTCAGCGGCACTGCCTTGGTCAGCGCTCCGCTCAGGTCGCCGTCAAAGTTCTGCGCGCCAGACGATGGCGCGATGGCAAAGGTGCCCTTGATCCAGTCCTCATAGCGCGCGGCGACCGAGCCGATGTACTTGGCCGGCGTGCCGTTGACGAGTTCCACGCCGACTTGCGACGGCAGGAACACCACTTTCTTGTCGTTGCTGATGGGCTTTTCTTTGAGCAGGTTGGCGGCCGGGTCGGTGCCGTCGGCGCTCACCACCGTGCTCAATTGGGCCAGCGTCAGCTTGCCGCCGAGCCAGTCGTCAAACTTCCAGTTGACTTGCGAACCGGCGTCAAAGGTCGTGACGTTCAGCCCGGCTTCGAGCTTGCTTTTGACCGAACCGCCCTTTTCGTACTTGAACCCCTTGCTTTGGCCGCCAGGAGGGGTCTTGAGCAAGGTGCCGGTCAGTTCGCCGACGACGCCGTTGGTCATCGACGAGCCGCCGCCAGCGACCGCCGTGGCCGCGCCTTTGAGCCACTCTTTGTGGATGAAGTTGATGCCGCCCGAAAACTCGGTGAAGGCCGAGTCGACGAACGTCACGTTCATCGTGCTGCCCTCCAGCACGTCGACGTTGGTCAGGGTCTTCTTGGCGTAGACGGTGGCGTTGGACTGGCCGCCCAACTGCGAAAAATCGAGCATCTGACCGGCGACGGTGACGTCGCCCTTCAAGAAGCCGTCGTACTTGTAGTCGAGCTTGCCCTGGTAGCGCTTGGCAATCGAGTTGCGCAGTTCGATGGTCAGCGCGTCCGCGGCACCGGGCTGGATTTCGACCTTGGCGTTGCCGGGCAGGTTCTTGGCGGCGATGACCGTTGCCTTGAGCTGGCCGTCGATTTCAGCAATGGTAGTGCGCGGTTCCGCAATGTTGGCGGTGCCGGCCAGGAAACTGTCGTACTCCCACTTGAGGGTGCCCGACACGCCCAGGAACCGGCCCTGGGTAATCTTGCCAACCAGGGTCGAGCTCGGCTTGCCCATCAGTTTGGTGGCGCCGGCGGTGCCGATCGGCAGATCCTCGCTGAGATCGGCCTTGCCCTCACCTGAAATCAGGCCAAAGTCCTGGGTCGGCGTAGTCACGTTGACGTCGCCCTTGAACTTCTCGTATTTCCACGAGAACGCGCCAGAGAACTGCTTGAAGACCGAGTTCTTGAACTCCAGGTTGAACTTCTTGGCCGGGTCGGCCTGCAGCTCCAGCGGGGCAGCCAGCGGCCACGGCTTGACCAGCGAGGCGGTTGCGGTGCCCGAAATCGCGGTGAAGTCCTTGGTCGCGTCGAACGACATCTGGCCCTCGACCTTGTCGAGGTAGCCAATCTTCATCTGCCCTTGCGCGCGATCGACGATGTTGTCTTTGAGCGCCAAATCAATCGCGCCTTCCAACACTTTGATGTCGCCCCATTGCAGCGGCGTCTTGAGGTTGGCCTTGCCGGAGCCCGAAAAACGCCGAATTTCGGCCGATGGCGTCAAGCTCAGTTTGCCCTGGGCCACGCCCTTGTAATCGACGTCGACCGAACCCGAGACGGTCTTGACCGTGGGTCCGCGCACCTGCACGACGATCGAGCCCTTGGAGAGCGTGACGCTGTCAAAGGTCTGCGGGCTCACCAGTTCGGCGGTCGCCGTCGCGTTGATGGTGTTGGCATTGGTCCCTTCTTCTAGGACGGCGGTGCCCTTGAGAAACGAACCGAGCTTGAAGTCGACCTTGCCAGCGGTGCTTTTCAGCTCGCTCGCCTCGACTTTGATGGTGAGCGCGCCTTTGCTGACTTGGACTTCGCCTTGCACGATGGGGGCGACCAATTCGCCGCCCAACTCAAAGTTGGCCTTCTCGGTGTCCAGGTCGACGTCGCCGTTCCAGTTGCCCTTGAAAAGGCTGTCGTAGACGGCGGTGCCGGAGCCCGCCATCTTCGACATCTTCTGGTCTGCGACTTCGCCGGTCAGGCTCGCCTTGGTAAAGACGATTTTGCCCCAGGTCGACGAGCCGCTGAACTCGTACGCGGCCTGGCCGCTGATCTTGTTGGCGTCGGAGTCCCACTTGACCTGAACCGTGCCTTTGCCGCCCGACAATGCGGGCACGTCGAGCTTGAGCGGGCCCGACAGCTCGACCTTCTCGCTTTTGGTCATCGGCCCGGTCAGCGTGCCGGTCGAAACCGCAGCCTTGCCGAGCGAAATGCTGTTCTTGTTGTCGACGGTAACCGTGCCGCCAAGCGCTTTGTCGACAATCGACGCCTTGACGTTGCCGGCCGAAAAATCGCCGACTTCGAGCCCGAGCGTGCCGCTGCCCGAGACTTTGGCGTCGGCGCCGACGTCGATCTTCATCGCCCCGGACTTGAGCCAGGTGTCGAGCTTGGCGCCGCGCAGTTGCGAATACTGGTAGGTGCCGCTGCCGGTCACGCCCGCGCTGCCGACCGTCGCGGTTATCGTGTCGTTGATCATCGACCCGACCTTGAAGGTCGCGCCGGGGAAGGTGCCTTTCATGGCCCCGTTCTGGTCGATGGTCACTTGGCTGTCGGCGAGGGTGATTACGTCGCCGACGCCGATGGTGCCGTAAGCGGTGCCGCCGTTGAACTTGCCAGTGGTCTGGTCGAACTTGAAGCGCGCCTGCGATTCAAACGACAGGCCTTTGACGTTGAGCGCCGGCAGCGTGACCATCTTGCTGGTGGTGCCAGGCGTCAGTTTGGGCAGCTTGACGGTCGTGGTCTTGCCGGCGATCGACAGCGTGACGCTGGTCGGCATCTCGGGACCGCTGCCGGCTGCAGGTGCGCTGCCGGTGTTGCGGTACAGCGCCCGCGCCTCGGCTTCATAGCTTTTGGCATCGATTTCAGCGCCTTCCAAGACCTTGGCGGCAGCGTTGCGCGCGGCTTTCTCGGCGCGGTCGGTGGCGGCGCTCAGCCCGGCGGCCCCGCGCTCCATTGCGCCTTTGCCTTTCATTTGCGCGACGTGGACCAGTTCTTCGGCCAACACCAGCGCCTGGTCGCTGTCGCCCATCTTGCTGGCGGCGCCCATCACGATGTCTTTGCCGGCGGCAAAGGCGTTGGCACCGACTTCACCCGCGAGCTTTTGCGCGGCGTCGCCGGCAAACACTTTGACGTCGCCCAGGTTCATGCCCAGGGACTTCTCCGCCTTTTGCCGGACTTCGCCGGGCAGGCCGCGTCCGGCACCGAGCTGCTTGACCAGCCCGCTCGGATCTTTGGCGAGCTTGCCGGCCATGTCGGCCATTTCCTTGCCCTTGGCCAGCAAGTCCTCGCCCTTGCCGAGCAGGTCCTTGCCTTTGCCAAGCCACGAATCCAGCTTGGCACCCGCGCCGCCAAAGCCCGGCAGACCGCCCTTGCCAAACTGGGCCTTGGCCGCGCCTGCGGCGTCGAAAAGCGCGTCGATTTGCTTCTTTTGGTCGGCGGCGAGCTCTGGCACCAGCGACTTGGGGTCGAGGCCCGCATCCTGGCC
>CAXRHS010000982.1:0-4391 GCA_964230235.1 Myxococcota bacterium | reverse complement strand
CCCCGCCTGGGCAGGTCGCGCCGTCGTCGGCGGCCACATGTTTACAGCCCATCGCCGGGTCGCAGGTGTCCTTGGTGCACGGATTGCCGTCGTCGCACACGATGGGCTTGCCGGTGCACTTGCCGGCGGCGCACGCATCGCCGCTGGTGCAACCGTCGCCATCGTTGCACACGCCAGCGCCGGCTGCGGGTGTGGCGACACAGCCAAACTCGGGCGTGCATGCCTCGGTCGTGCACGGATTGCCATCGTCGCAGCTGACCGTGGTGCTCGCCTTGCACTGGCCTTTGTTGCAACTGCTCTCCGCCGAACACGGGTCGCCGTCGTCACAGGGGCCGGATTCCAGCTTGGTGTAGCTGCACAGTCCGGTCTTGTTGCAAACGGTCTGGTTGCACGGTTTGTCCTCGCACTTGGCTTTGGTGACGCAGGTCGGCATGCCGACGCCGTCTTCTGGCCAGGTGCAGGTGCCCGGGTTGCATGGGTCGTCGGTCGCGCCAACCGGTGTGCAGGCGGTTGTCTTGCCCAAATGCAGGCAGTCGTCGCCGGCGCCGCACACATCGTCCGTGCATGGGTTGCCGTCGTCGCACTTGTTCTTGGTGACACAGTTCTTGGTCGCGTCGCACTTGCCGGGGCTCTGGCAGGTCGTGCCAGGGTTGCTGCAAACAACCGTGTTGTCCTTGGGCAACGCCAAGAAGGCGCACTCGCCCTTGACCGGATCGCACACATCTTGCGAGCACAGGTTGGCGTCGTCGCACTTCTTTTGCTTGCCGAGGCAGACGCCTTTTGCGCAAAAATCTGCTTCGGTGCACTTGTCGCCGTCATCGCACGCGAGGCCATGCTGCGCGCCGTGGACGCAGCCCAGGCCAGGATCGCAGCTGTCCGTGGTGCAGCTGTTCTTGTCGTCGCAAGGTTTGGGGGTGCCCGCGCACTTGCCGGCGGCGCACTTGGTGGCGACGGTGCAGTTGTCCCCGCTACACGTGGTGTCGTCCGGCAGATCCTTGGCAAAGCACAAGCCGTTGTCCAGGTTGCAAATTCCCGTGCTGCATGGGCCGAACGGCAGACCGGCGCATTGGGTGTCGGTGGTGCAGCCGCCGAGCGCTACCGGCCCATCGGAGCCGACCGCGTCCTGCACAACCTCCAGCTCAACATCTGGCGCGATCTCAAGTACTTGTGTGTCTGCGCCGTCCACGCCATCGGCCGGCTTGCCGTCCCCTGTCGCATCGGACGTTTCGGCGGCTCCGAGATCGCCAGTGGCCGTCTCTGCCGCGACCGTATCGGCGGCGTCAAGCGGCGTGTTGTCGCGCTTGCCCGGCAGGCACGCGGCCAACGCAAGCGCAAACCACCACGCCACCGCTGTTGGGGCAGGGCGGTGCAGGCCTACACTGGCGCCGTCGGTTTTTTGGTGCGGTTCAGGCAAGTTGGAATGGCGAAACGCGTTGAATGGCCGAAGGATTTGCCGCGCCGGGGGAAGCGCAGCCGGCCCCGCACCGCAAGTCTATGCGTAGATCGGCACTTCGTCCACCTTTGTTCACAATGCCAGGGCACTGCGTTGCGGTTGGGCTGGCAGACACAGACGGAATCGCCGTTTTCCAAGTGGCGGCCCGCCGTGTTTCTCTGCGCATGACCGTTTCCTTTGCCTTCTGGCCTGCTGCGGAGCCAGGCCACCAGTCCATCCGGCACATGGAGCCCAAACAGCACCCGGACCGGCTTCGCATCGCCGGCACGCGCGCCACCACGGCTGCGCATTGCCCGCGCCCCTGCGCCCGCGCTACCCTGCCCGCGGAGGTGCTGGTGTCGTCGCTGCCCCTGACCCTGTCGCTTTTCGCCGCCGTGGCCTTGCTGCTGTGGGGCAGTCTGTGGGGTTCGTTCCTGAACGTGGTCGTGTACCGCGTGCCCGCCGGGCTGTCGGTGGTGCGGCCGCGGTCGCGCTGCCCGCAGTGTCTGACCCCGATCGCCGGCTGGCACAACATCCCGGTGGTGTCCTGGGTGTGGTTGCGCGGCGCCTGTGCGTCCTGTAAAGCGCCAATCTCGCCGCGCTATCCCGCGGTCGAAGCGACCATGGCGGTGCTGGCGCTGGCCGTCGGCGCACCGTGGTTGCCGACGATCCTGGACGCAGATCCCATCCCGTGGCAGTCGGTCGTGGCGATGCTCGGCGAGCAGGCCTTTGTGTTCACCTGGTTGGCGATTGCGCTCATCGACGCCGATCGCTTCGAGGTGTTTGACGCGCTGTCGCTGCCGTTGCCGCTGGCTGGCATTGGCCTGGCCGCCGCCGTGGGCGATCTGCGCGGGGTGGCCTGGCAGCAGGCGGGCCTAGGTGCGCTGGTCGGTGGCGCCGGTTTCGCCCTTGTCAGCTGGGTCTATGGTCGGCTGACCGGCCGCGAGGGGCTCGGCCTGGGCGATGCCTACATTCTGGCTGGCATCGGCGCCCTGCTGGGTGCAGCGGCGTTGCCTGCGGTGATTCTGGCCGCCGCGCTTCAGGGACTGCTCTTTGCCGGCGCAACGCTGGTTGTGCGCCGCCGTTCCACGGTGCTCGCCGAGCGCGGCTTGGAGTCGGCCCGCCACCTCGCGCTGCCGTTTGGACCGTTTCTGGTCGTGGCCGGGGTTCAGTGGCTGTTGCTGCACCGCTGGCTGGGCGCGCTCCTCGCACCGTGGACGGCCTAGTAGGCGAAACCCGAAGTTCGCGTTGGGATGGTGCTTGGTGTAATGGAAAGCTTCCGCCGCATATTTCGCCTACTAGACGCTTGTTTCGTCAAAGGGGCTCGCCGCCCCCTCGCGCGCGTCGGCGCGCTCACCCCTGCCTGCGACCGCAGCTGCGGCCGCGCGCACTTCGCCCTTGTCTCGCGGCGGAACCCGCCGCGAACTTCGGGCCGGAAGTACTAGATGCCCCGCAAGCTTCGCGGCCGGGTGCGCATCGCGGTGGCGGCCGCCGTGGCGCTGGGTCTGGCCGCCCTGACCGCCCTGGCCGATGTGTTGCTGGCTGGCCTGGGCGAGACCGCGGCCGCCAAGTTGGGCGACGACACCACCGAGGTCGCCGTCCACCTGGCGCACCTGCGCACCCAAACGCAGGCCATCGAAGTGGTGCTGTGGCTGGGCGCCCTGGCCCTGGCCGCTTTGGCGATCGCGCTCGGCTGGTCTGCCCTGCACCTGCTGGTGCTGCGGCGGATAGAGGCCGCGCAGCGAACGGCTGCCGAGAACGGCGAACTTGCCGCCGAAGGGCAGGGCGACGAGCTGGATGCGCTGGTTGAAGCGCTGGCGCAGTACCGCCGCCAGCTGGCCGGCGAGCGCGCGGACCGCTCTGCCCAGGCAGAAGCCCTGGGTCAACTGCAAGGCGCGGCCGACGTGGTCGCGGCCCAGTTGCAACAAGCGGATCGCCTCGCGCTGGTCGGCCGGGTCGCGATGGGTCTCGCGCACGAAATCGGCGGACCGCTCGCGATTCTCGGCGGGTACCTGGAGCGCCTCGAAGCCCTCGAGCGCGCCGACGCCCCTTTGGACAAGCGAATGCATTGTATCGACCAGGCTCGCCACGCCGCTGACCGCATCCACGCATTACTGAGCGATCTCGCGGCACCAGGTCTACCACAGACCCGCGAGCTCGATCGGCCGTGCGATCTGGGGGCAGTGGTGGTCCGGGTTGCAGCCCAGGCCGAGCAGCACCCGCGCGCCCGCACCCTGCAGGTGCAGTTGGATATCGCCGAAGCGCAGCACGCCGCCGATGCCTCGGCCAGTCACATGGAACAAGTGCTGCTCAACCTGCTGGTCAACGCGTCCGACGCCTCCCGCGGACCGGGCAAGGTGGCGATGTCGGTGCGGCGGCAGGGCGACTGGCAAGTCGTGTACGTCGACGACGACGGCCCCGGCATCGAACCGGCCCTGCGCGAGCGGGTTTTCGACGAGTTCTACTCGACCAAGGCGGCCGACGGCGCGCAGGCCAGTCGCCGCAGCGGCTGGGGCCTCGGCCTCGCCGTCAGCCGCCGCATTGTCGAGCGCTATGGCGGCGGCCTGCGCGCCGAAGACAGCCCGCTGGGCGGCGCGCGCTTCAGCCTGCGCGTGCCCGTGCCCGGTTCTCTGCGCAAGGCGGCCCGGCAATCCGGTGTCCGCACGCTGGGTTGACGCGGTAGCAAGCGGCGTTTTCTTGACTTACCCCGCCGTAGCGCAATCCTGCGCGAAGTCGGCGGCCTTGCATCGGCCCGCTGGCATTGTCGCATGCGCACTTGTACCGCCTACCCGATCGCCCTGCTGTCGCTCGTCGTCGCGGTCACGTGCGTCAGTTGTCGCGGCGCGCCGCCCAAGGCCAAGGTTCGAACCGTCGAGCCGATTCGCGATCCGCGCTGGTCCGATCCCGATCCTCCGGCCGATCCGAGCCCGGTAGCGCCCGCCGTCGAAGTGTCGATCGT
>CAXRHS010000981.1:0-3116 GCA_964230235.1 Myxococcota bacterium | reverse complement strand
TGGGACCGAGTGACCGCCGCAGCCTGACCCGATTTGTGCGCAATTCAGGCGGTCGGATGCTTTTCGGTCTGGGCGGCGCGCTGGCGGCCGTGCAACTGCTCGACACCGGGGACCTGCTGTTCGAGTTGTATGCCAAAGGCCTGCCTCTGACCGAAGATCGGGTCCTGTTGTGGTGCGACGAAGCCGACGCGACGAACTTTGGCAGGCTCAAGAAGCTCTTTGTCGGCGACCGGGGCATGGTATTCGCTGTCGACGAACTCGCGCTCGAGCCAGCCGTGCGCGCGCAACTGCAGCGCCTCGGCAATCGCCTGCGGACTGAAGGGGTCTGGACGATGCGCTGGCGGACGGCGCGGGATGCCGCCACCCGCGATCGCGACCAGCGCGCGCTCGATCGCTGGCGCAACAAGAATGCCGCGCTTGCAAACGAGGCGGCGGCGATTGCAACCGATCTGGCAGCCAAGTCGGAATTGCGCGTGGGCTCTGCTGGCCGTCCGGTCGGCGCGGTGCTGGCGGAGTTGTATGGGCTGCCGCACGCGTCGACGCCGACGGTGAGCCTCTAGACCGTGCGCCGGTCGCCAGTGCGCTCCCGATGAGCGGCAACGGGTGCGATCCAAGCCGGTGGCCCACTCATGTGGTAGCGGTTTTTCGGCCTGAGCCCCAATTTCGGCACAGCTTGGCCCCCCATTTCGCTGCCAATGAACTGGCGGGCGATCATGACGCTGACCGCCTGCGCGGTCGGCCTGGCCTGATCCCGGCCGCGCAGGCGGACGGGGTAGACTCTGACCGAAGTTCAAGATCAACCTTGCACCGTCGCCGCGAGTCGGCTGCAAGGCAGACGCGAACTTGGCGACCCACCCAGCAAGCACATGATTACCGGGGTCCAGCATGATGCTGGACTTCGGTAATCCTGTATAGCGCGTGCAGGATCGCCGTTCAGGCCGGCCTGTCGTCCATCGTGCGCCGAACACCGGACCCGGCCAAGCAACCGTCGCGCCTTCTGCACTGCGTGCTATCTTGCGCGCCTGCGCCGCAATCGGCGCCCGCCGTGTCATGCGCCTGGAATTGATGACCGCTGCCTGTGTCGCGCTGCCCTCGCTGCTGTACGCGGCGCCAACCCAGGCGTGTACCGTAACGCTGAGCCCCGACGGCAACACGGCGGCCATCCAGCACGCCATCGACAAACCGGGCAAGGCCGCGCCCGTCGTATGCCTCAAACCGGGCGTGTACCGCGGCGCGCGTTTGTTGGCGACGCGTTCGGCCACCCTGCGGCGGGTTGGCCGCGACAAAGTGGTGCTCGACGCCGGCGGTCAGGGCCGGGCGCTGACCGTGGTGACCGACGGCATCGACTTCCGTGTCGAGGGCATTACGCTCACCAACGGCAGGGCCGAGCGCGGCGGTGCCCTGGAAAACAGCAAAGCGAGCGCGGTGACGCTCAGCGAATGCTGGCTGTTCGGCAACACGGCATCGCTGCACGGCGGCGGAGCGATTTCTGCGACAGCCGGAACGCTGCAACTGACCCGGTCGCGCATCACCGGCAATTCCGGCGACCGGGCGGCGGCCGTGGACCTGGGCGGGACGGTTCGCGCGCGCATGGCCGGCACCTTGGTGGTCGACAACGAGGCCAAGGGCACGATGGATCCGCCGATTCGGCTGAGCGGACAGGCGCAATTGGACGTTTTCGCCTCGACCATCGCCTACAACAGCGGCTCGGGCATCGTGCTGCAACCCGACGGGCCAGGGCGTCGCAAGCTGAGGGTGGCGTCGTCGATCCTGATGGGCAGGCCCGACGCGGTCACCGTGGCCCGCGGAGAAGCGGCTGACGTCAGCGTCGAGGCATCGGTGCTATGGGGCAACTACGGGTTTGTGGCCCTCGATCTGCACACCCAGCGCGGCCTGCCGGGGTTTGCCCTCAAGGGCACTGAGCGCTATCGGCCCGAGCGCGGCAGTCCGGCCATTGGCCTGGGCGCTTGCACCGACCCGGCGTTGCGCAAAGACCTGACCGGCTTGCCGCGCGGAACACGCTGTACCGCGGGCGCGCTCGAGGCGACCGCTGCAGATGTCGCCGCCACGCTCGCCGACCGCAAGAAGGGGCACGCCAAAGCCAAGCCGAAAGACTGGCGGGATATCTGACAGTTCGTGCCCAACCGGGTGCTTCTGGCGCACGCGCCAGGCACGCCGCGCCCTGACGACTTCAGCGGACAACTGCCCAGGCCAGCCCGAGAGCACAGCGAGCGGAGTGCCCGGGTCGAGAACCGGCCGAGCACCGCCTGTGCGACCAAGGACCCGTGCAAAAACAAGTCGATCGACAGACGCGCGGAGCGGAGCGGCGAGTCGACTTGCAGAGTCGCGAGCTTGCGACCCACTTGGCAAGCAATGGGCCAACGTGGAAAATCGAATAGATTTTACACGGGCCCTACGCCCCCAACTTCTGCTTGACGATGCGGGCGACAACGCCAGGATCGACTTTGCCCTTGTTGTCCTTCATCACCAACCCGGTCGCTTTGCCAGCCATTTTCGGGTCGGCAATGCCGTTTGCGGCCAGCACGGCATCCACCAGCGCGGCGGTGGCCGCGTCGTCGAGCAGTTTTGGCAGGTAGCGGTCGAGGTAGGCGATTTCGCCACCCATTTGGACGATGTTGTCTTCGCCGGGATCAGCGCCGCCAGCCAGCAGCTCGTCGATCGAGCCTTGCAGTTGCTTGACGTAGGCGCGCAGGGTGTCGATGACGAGTTCATCGGTCACCTCGACACCGGCCTTGGCTGTCCTGCGCTTCATCAGTTCGGTTTTGACCGCCCGAATGGCCAGAAGGGCCAGCTTGTCGCCGGCCTTCATCGAGGCCTTCAGGTCTTCATTGAGCTTGTCTTCCAGTTGGCTGGCCACGGTTGGGTTTCTCCCTGTCAATGCGTTGATTCAGAACGGCTTGGCACCAGCGGGCGGCGCGGCCCCTGGGGCGGCACCTGCCGGTGGTGCACCCGCTGGCGGTGCACCAGGTGCAGCGCCCGGTGCGCCGGGACGCGGGCCCATGCCCGGCGCCATCCCGGGCGCCATGCCCGGTGCCGGCATGGCCGGGTTGACCGCCGGGCCGCCCATGCCGGGTGTGCCCGCCCGCGGCATCTGG
>CAXRHS010000980.1:0-4764 GCA_964230235.1 Myxococcota bacterium | reverse complement strand
AAAAGGAGTTGGCCGGATTTTCGGTCGAAGACGAACTGACGCTGTCGATGCGGGTGTGCATTTGCTCAGGCGACATCTCGATGCTGCACGTGGGCGGCGTGCTCGAGCGCTGGGAGGTCGTGCCGACTGGCGCGGCGGTGGCTGACCTCAAAAGCCTGCGCGCGCTGACCGCGCCCGGCCAGGTGGTGGTGAGTTCGGCGGCGTGGGCGCTGCTCGGGTCGCCTTTTTCGGGGCGTGCAGCGCCCAAGCTCGGCGCCGATGGCAAGTCGACCCTGGCCGACCTGGAGGCGTTGACCGGCCGCACGGCGTTTGGTCCGGCGGGCGACAAGCCAATGCGGCTGATCTGGGTCGACAACCTGCCAGCGCCAGAGCCGCTGCTGCGCGCGCCGGTCCGGTCGGACGCCGAGCGTGCCTTGCGGATGTTCGTGCCGGGCGTGGTGCTGTCGCGGCTGGCCGAGGGCATGAGCGACTGGCTGTCGGAGCTGCGCCGGGTGTCGGTGGTGTTCGCGGCCTTGCCGGGTGGCGTCGCGACCCAGGTCAACGTGCACCACGTGCAGGCGATGGTCACCGCGATGCAAAAAGCGGTGTACCGTTACGACGGCGCCATCAACAAGATCAGCGTCGACGAAAAAGGCGCGGTAATGATCGCAGCCTTTGGGCTGCCGCCGATCTCGCACGAAGACAACGCGGCCCGCGCGCTGCAAGCCGCGATGGCGATGCGCAAGGCGCTCATGGAAGGCGGCGTGCAAGCCGGCGTTGGGGTGGCGACCGGCCAGGTGTTCTGCGGTACGGTGGGCAGCAGCGAGCGCTGCGAGTACACGGTGCTTGGCCACGTGGTCAACCTCGCGGCCCGCCTGATGGAGGCCAGCGAAGGCAAGCTGTGGTGCGACGACCTGACCGCCCAGCAAGCAAGCGCTCAGCTTGAACTGCAGAAGCTGAGCGTCATCGAGGTGCGCGGCCGCAGCGAGCCGGTGCAGATCTGGGCGCCGACCGGCAACCTGCGCGCGGCGGTCAAATCCAAGACCGTGATGGTCGGCCGCCAAAAGGAGCGCGAAGCCCTGGCCGAGTGTATCCAGTTGGTGCTGCGCGCCCGCCAGAGCTCGGTCGCGGTCATCATCGGCGAAGCTGGCATGGGCAAGTCGCGCCTGCTCGACGACTTCGAGCGCCAGGCTGCCGCGCTCAGCTTGCGGGTGCTCAAAGGCGCGGGCGACGCGGTGGACCGCAACGCGCCCTACCACGCGTGGCGGACGGTGTTTGGCGACCTGTTCGGAATCCAACCGGGCGACGACGTATTTGAGCGCGGTGCCAAAGTCGAGCGCTTCTTGCAGCAGTTGCCTGAAAAGCTGCGGCTTTTGCGGCCGCTGCTCGAAGTGGTGCTTGCGGCGGACCTTGGCAGTGACGAGGCGGTGCGCCACCTGTCGGGCGAGGCGCGCGCGCAGCAGACCCAAAAGCTGCTGGCGGCCGTGCTGCAGCACGCGGTCGAGAAACAGCATGTGGCGATCATCGTTGAAGATGCTCACTGGTTTGATTCGGCGTCGTGGGCGCTTTTCCGGTCGCTGCGCCTGAACGTGAACCCGGTGATGTGGCTGGTGGCTTCGCGGCCGATCGACGACCCGCCCGAGGAGTTTCAAGCGCTTTTGCGCGATCCCGACATCAAGAAGCTGCGCCTGGGTCCGTTGAGCCGCGACGATGCCGGCAATCTGGCGTGCCAGCGCATCGGCGTCAAAGGCCTGCCGAGCGAGGTCATCGACCTCATCGCGGCCCGCGCCGAGGGCAATGCCCTGTACGTCGAAGAGATGGCGCTGGTGCTGCGCGACACCAAGAGCATCGTCGTCGAGGGCGAGGACACCCGGCTCGCGGTGCCGATCGAGGAACTCAGCAACCAGCAACTGCCAGCCACCGTCGAGGGCCTGATCGTCAGCCGCGTCGACTCGCTGTTGCTGCCCGAACAGATGACGCTCAAGGTCGCGTCGGTGGTCGGCCGGCAGTTTCCGATTGAGACCGTGCAGGACGTCTATCCGCTGTCGGAACACAAATCCGACGTGCCACGGATGATCCCGGGGCTCATCCAGCAAGAGCTGGTGCGCACCGCCGACATCGCCGACCAGTACATCTTCAAGCATGTGCTGACCAAAGAAGCGGTGTACGGGCTGATGCTGTTCGGCCAGCGGCGCGGTCTGCACCGGTCGGTCGCCGAATGGTACGAGCGCCGCTACGCCGACGACCTGTCGCACCACCTGCCGATTTTGGCCCACCACTGGATCCGCGCCGAAGAGTGGAGCAAAGCCCTGACTTGTTTGGAGATGGCGGCCGAGCAAAACCTGGACCGCTACGCCAACCGCGAAGCGGTGGAACTGATTACCCAGGCCCTGCAACTGGACAAGAACCACCCGGGCGAATCCGACAACCTGCGGCGCGCCCACTGGCATCGCCACATCGCAGAGGCGTGGTTTCGCTTGGGTCGGCTGGACCTGACCAAGACCCATGGCCGCCAGGCGCTCAAGTACCTGCAAACGCCGGTGCCGACGACGCTTTTGGCCACAGTGGCCGGCATGCTCGGCCAGGTGGCGGTTCGGATCGCGCAGCGCTGGTTTCCGCACCGCTTTGCGTTGCCAGACGAAGCGGCCAAAAAGCGCCGGATCTGGGCGACGCGGGTGCTGAACCGCCTGACCGAGATCCACATCTACGCTGAAGACGCCGCCGGCTGCCTGGACTCCGGGCTGCGCGAACTGAACGTCTCGGAGCCCGCCGGCCACTCGCCCGAGCTCGGCAAGGCGTATGCCGTGATGGCGGTGGTGCTGGGATCGGTGCCCCAGTTGCGCGGTCTGGCCAACAAGTGGGCGGACCGCGCGATCGACGTCACCGAACGCGCCGAGGGTGCCAACGCCGCGCTGGCCTATGTGCTGTCGCGGGTTGCGATTGTCGACTTGTACGACGCCAAATGGCCAACGGCCGAGCACAAGCTGCAGCGCGCCGCCGATGTGGCCCGCACTTTTGGCGACCGCCGCTTGCGCGAAGAAGCCGTGGGCGTCTTAGGCATCACCCTTTTCTTTGCCGGTCGGTTTCGCGAGGCGCAGGCCAATTTCGACAGCATGAAGTCGAGCGCCCACTTCAGCAACAACCTGCAGATCCAGGCCTGGGCGACCATGATGACGGCGGCCGTACAGACGCGCACTGGCACGGCCGAAGCGGCCGGCAGGGAGTACGCGCAGATTGCCGACTGGGTCGCCAAGAACGCGACCAAAAGCGAGGTGTTGTGGGCCAACGGCATCGAAGCGCTGGCGCGGGCGCGCCGTGGCGACGCCAAGGGAGCGCTGGAACTGGCCGACGGGCTGCTGCCCTACATCAGGAAGCGCCCGGTGGCCTACTGGGTGCAGCATGCGCTCGCGGCCGTGGCCGAGACCTACCTGTTGCTGTGGTCCCAGGCCAAGCCAGGGTCGCCAGAGGCCGCCACCTTGCGCGCCAAAGCCGCCATCGGCTGCCTGGCGATGCGGCGCTTTGGCAGCGCCTTTCCGTTTGGCCGACCGCAGGCCCTGTTGTGGGACGGCGAGTTTGAGCAACTCGCTGGCCGACCCGCCAAGGCCGCGCAGCTGTGGGAGCAATGCATCGCGACCTGCGAAACGCTGAACATGCCCTGGGAAGCTGCGCTGGCCAAGCGCCAACTCGGCCGCTACCTGCCAAAGGGCGACCCCCGCCGCACGGACTGGCTCGACAGGGCCATCGAAGGGTTGGAGACGTTGGGTGCCCGCTGGGACTTGGATCAAGCGGACCTCGAACGGTGGAACAAGTGAGTCTGACCCCGGTCGCCGATTGGGCGATTCTGCGCTGCCCGGCCTGCCGCGGCCCTCTGCCCGAGGCGGCCGACCGCGGCGTGGCACTTTTGCGCTGCAGCGACTGCGCGGCTTCGTGGCCGGTGCGCGACCAGATCCCGATCCTGTACCGCGACGAGTGGGTGCGCGGCAACGACCGCTTGATGCGGGTCATCTACAACGCGCTGCCGAGCTGGCACGACCCTGCGGTCACCTACTTCTTGCCGATCTGGCAGTTGGAGGGCAGCGAGGCCCAGATGCGCGGGGCCTACATCGAGCGCATCGAATTGCCGCTTTTGACCGGCGAAACCACCAACCGCACGCTGCGAATCTTGGAGGTGTGCATCGGCACCGGTGTCAACGTCGGCCTGGTGCAGCGGGCGATCCCGCCCGGCGTCGATTTCGAGTATTGGGGCTTGGACTTGAGCGACGGCATGATGGCGGTGTGCCGCAAGAAGCTCGCACGGCAAGGCTACGCCGGGGTGCAAATGGTGCAGGGCGACGCCCATGCGCTGCCGTTTGCCGACCACAGCTTTGACCGGGTGTTCCACGTGGGCGCGATTGGCAATTTCGTCGATCCCGCCAAGGCGATGGCAGAAATGGCGCGGGTGGCGCGACCGGGCACGCCGATTGTGGTGGTGGATGAGCAATTGGACCCGAGCCGGTCGCATGGCTTGTGGGTGCGGGCGTGGTTCAAGGCGCTGACGTTTTACGACAGCAAGCCGCACTGCCCGGTCGAGGCGCTGCCGGCCGGCGCGCGCGATGTGCTGGTCGAGCAGCCGGGGCGGTTTTATTACTGCTTGCGGTTTCGGGTGTAATCACGGCCGCACCCTTTGGGCCCGTGCAAAAACAAGTCGATCGACACGGGCGCGGAGCGGAGCGGCGAGTCGACTGGCAAAGTCGCGAGCTTGCGACCAATTTGGCAGGCAACGGGCCAACGTGGAAAATCGAATAG
>CAXRHS010000979.1:0-6615 GCA_964230235.1 Myxococcota bacterium | reverse complement strand
ACCAAAGTCAAGTTCGGCGCCGAAGTCACACCCGTCCGACCCCGGGATTGGCGCGGTTGTGCGCCGGTCCTACGCCTGCCGATCCGCCGTCGGCACATCGCGGCGCACCGGAAAGCGACCTTGCAGCGCTTCGGCGACGATGTGCTTGAGTTCATCTGAAAACGTGCCGTTGAGCATCCACCGCAGGTAGCCGGCGTCACTGCGCGCGACCCGCTGCAGCGTCTGGCCCTTGACTTTGCCAAACGTGAAGGTGGGCGCGCCGTCCTGCCACATCAACTTGCCCTCTGGGTCGAGCGCGTCGGGGTTGTGCGGATGCTGTTCGTCGTGCAGGGCCTGGACGGTGTCGGGCAGGTCCGGGTAGCGCTGCAACTGGGCCAGCACCACATCGACAGTTGCCAGCACGTCGGCCTCAGCGCTGTGGGCGCCTTGCAGCGCGCGACCGCAATAGAATCGCAGTGCAGCCGTTAGATCGCGGCGCTCGCGACTGGCGAAAATGGCATAGGCGTCCACGATGCGGGTGCCGGCCGCCGGAAAGTTCTTGCCGCAGCGCTGGAATTCCTGCCGCAACAGCTTGAGATCAAAGCGTTCGATGTTGTAGCCGCCGAGATCGCAGCCCTGCAGCCGGCCAAAAAGGTCGTCGGCCAGGTCGGCAAAGCGCGGGCAGTCCGCCACATCGGCGTCGCTGATCCCGTGCACTTGGGTCGCCTCGTGCGGAATCGGCACACCAGGGTGGATGCGCTGAGTCCACACCGCGCGCTCGCCGCCTGGCTGGATCGTCACCGTGCACAATTCGACGATGCGGTCTCTGTCGGTGTCCAGGCCGGTGGTCTCCAGGTCAAAGAACACCAGCGGGCGGTCCAGCTTGAGTTCGCGCACTCCGACTCCGGGCTGCGCGAGGGTAGCGTGCGCGCGGCTTGCCGATGCTAGCCCTTCGCCGACTCGCCCACAAACTGATCGTCTTTGTCGCGGAAAAGATAGTTGAAACTCGTCAGAGACCCATAGCAGCCGGTGATGTACTGCTGGATCTGCGCCTTTTCCATTTCGCCGAGCCCACTGGCGTTGACCTTCTGTTCGAGCACGCGCAGCTTGTCGCGGATGCTGACGACCTTGCGAAACAGCACGTCGACGTCCATCTCTTTGCTCTGCAATTCGGCGTTGGCCGGCACCACCACCAGCTTGCCGCCTTTGTAGCGCGGGTGCATCGGCGTCACCGATTGACCCATCGCGCGGTCCAGCGCGTCGTCGAGCACGTCGGTCAGCGCCGCGCGCAGCTCGCGGCGGGTCATCGTACCCAGGTCGTGGGTCACCTTGACCGGCTGCGAGTCGAACGCGGCCTGCTTGCCGTCGTCGTCCTCGTCCACCCGCACCATGCGCAGCCGCTCGGTCTGGTGGCGCGCCGAGACCTGGGCCGCCCGGGTCGCCTCGATGCGGCGGGCCGCCTCGCGCTGGCGCGGCGACAGGTCGGCGTCTTCGGGAATCGGCGATCCCGGCACGACCCGGTCGCGCCGCACATGGTACTCCGGGCAACCGAACTCGTGCGCCTGCACCGTCGGATGGTTGGGCCGGCCATTGCAGTCGCCTTGGGTTCGCCCGTTGCGGTCGGTGTGGGTGGGCGTAAAGTAGCGACAAGACCCGCAGCGGTTGTAGGGCTCAAGCAAATCGGTCATTGCAATCCTCTGTTGGCCACGCGGAACGCTACGGCGGGCTGAGCGCAGGCTGCGCAGGACCGCCGGCCGGCCGCGGCGCATTGCCCATCGCGCTGTAGCCGGCCACTGGCTCGCGGTGCAGAAAAACGTTGCGGAATCGCGCGCGCGCCTTGTACAGGTACAGCCCAAAAAGCGAGTAGCGATCGCGGTCCGTGCGGGCGCGCAGCACCTCGCGGTCCCCGACCTTGAGGCTGAGCACCCGGTCCGCCACGCTGACCTGCACCGAGACCCATTCGCCGAGCGGGATTTCTGCGTAGGCCTGGATGACCGGTTCGATCTGGCTCGCCGACCACGCCCTGCGCAACATCGCGACATCACGTGAGAACTCGATGAGGTAGTAGTACGGGTACTCGCCGTGGAAGTTGTTGCCGAGGATGAGGCCAGCGGTGCCGCGCTGCAGGTTGAGGTCGACCGTGTAGCGCAGGCTCTGGGCCGGCACCTCATTCTTGATGAGGTAGTTGTAGTTGCGGTCGCCGGTGCCCGCGATCTCGCCATCTTTGGCGCGCCACTGGCCGCCTTCGTGGATGGTCCAGTCGTCGACCGTATCGCCCGAAAACAGCGCGACTCGGCCCGTGCGCGGCTCGGCCAGTTGCAGCAAGTAGGCCCGCCAGGCCTCGTCGAGCTTGTGCAGGTCATCGCCAAAAGCGCTTTTGAACGCCGCCAAGCCGTCGTCGCCTTGCTTGATGCGCCGGAAGAACTGGGCGATTTTCGGGCGATTGGCCGGGTTCGACAACAGGAACTGTAGCAGCCCCCAGGCTTCGGCGTAGTAGATGTTCATCGACGCGCCGCTGAAACGCTCGGCGGGTGCCTTGATGAGCGCCGGCAGTTCAATGAACATGCTCGACGCCAGCGCATTGGCGAGGTAGGCGAGCTTGCCCTTGTTGAGCGCCGGCACCTGGACCTTGCCGCCGGCCAGGTCAAACGACCCCAGATACTCGGCGATGCCCTCGTCGAACCACACCGGCCAGTGCTTGCGGGTGTACCTGGTGAAGTTGTGGTCGGCAAACTGCTCGCCCATCATCGCGTGGACCAGTTCGTGGAAATACAACTGCATCGAGTTGTTGTAGCGGTAGGTCACGACCGTCCGCATGCCGCCATCGTAGAAGCCGCCGTTGTTGACCAGGCCCGGCGCATGTTCGCGGGCATATTCCTGGTAGCGCTCCTGCGCTTCAAACACGTAAATCTGCACGGGTTTCGGCGTCGCCTGCACGTCCAGGATGCGCGCCATCTCGGCGTGCGCTTGCGCCAGAAACGAGTCGAGGCGGTCCATCAACTCGGTGGCATATTCGGTGCGGGTGTCCGTCCACAACACGGCGGTCTTGCCGTCGTAGCGCCGCAGCGGCGCCCGCGACACCGGGCCGGCGGCCTCAAATGGCGCAGGCGTGCCAGTGCCGGCCGGAAAGGCGCTTTCGCCGTCGCGGTCGCGGCCATCGGCGCCCGGCAGCATGGGCTCGGCAAGGCCGGCAAGACTGCCCGCGTCCCGACCGCCGCTCGTCAGTCCGGCTGGCGCTGCGGGGTCGCGCGGTCTGATCGGCGCGATCGGCGCGGTTGGCGGCGCAGTAAGCCGAGCCTCGTCGGTGTCCGTGGGCGCGCGCCGCGTCCAGGCGGTGCCGGCAGCGAGCGCGACCGCGCACAGGCCAATCAGCGCAAACGCGATCAGCACATCGACCAGCGAAAAACCGGCGGTCTGCGCGGCGGCAGGTCGAGTTCGGCGGGGCTGCAATCGGGCCGTCAAATCGTCTCCGTAGGCGCGGCGGGCCGGAAAAGGCAGTCTAGGTGGCCGGGCCGGTGGGGTCAAACTGCTACGGGGTGGCCTGCGCCGCCGGTGGCTTTTTGCGCGCTGCCAGTTT
Source organism: Myxococcota bacterium (assembly GCA_964230235.1). Classification (GTDB taxonomy): domain Bacteria; phylum Myxococcota_A; class UBA9042; order UBA9042; family UBA9042; genus SXRM01. The sequence goes on along the minus strand of CAXRHS010000979.1, from coordinate 3,059 downwards.
GCGCGGCGGTGCTGGCGGCTTCGGGTCGCTCGCCGGCGACACGACGGCATAGTATTCGCCCGGTTGTGGCCACTTGAAGTGGACCATCGCGCGAAAGTCCTTGACATAGTCCTGGCTGACCCACGCCACAAAGCTGCGCAGCGGCATCAAGTGGTAGACGTAGTCGAAATTGAAGTTCCAGGCGCCAATGGTGCGAATGAGGCGGCCCTGGTCATCGATGGGCAAGCTCTGCATGTTCTTGCGGAATTGCGGCGTGTACTTCCAATAGCCCTCGGCGTTGGAGAGGTACAGGGCGCGCACGCTGTAGCCCATCGCGCGGGTGGCGGTGCCGATACGGGCGATCGCGCCGTCGATGAGCAGATCGGCGCGCAGCGGGCGGATGCGGCCTGCGAGGCTCATCTCGCGCACCCAGGTGTAGGTGGCGTCGTCGGTCAGAAAACTCGCCACCTTGGCCTTGGCGAAAGTGCGCTGCACACGCAGCAGTCGGTGTTCCACCCGCCCAGCCGCGAGGCCAAACAACCGCGCGTGGTCCTTGGCGTCCGCGCGCGCGGCCAGCGCCCCGGCCACCAGTTTGCGCGAATCGGCGCGGTTGTCTTTGTGCCAGCGCGCCAAAAACGCAGCCCGTGTCGCGGACTTGACAAAGAACGCCTGGTAGATTCGCTGCAGCATGACCACGTCGTTGTCGTAGTCGATGAGCCAGGCGATTTCAGGTCGCACCATGCCCATCAACAAGTAGGCCTGGTCGCTGCCGACGCCGATGTAGGCGCCGCCGAGCGCGCTCAGGTGCGGGGCATACAATTCCAGGTGCCACTCGTTGCTGGTCCAGTAGTGCTTGCCATGCAAGCCTTTGGTAATGCCCAGCAGCTCTTTGGGCGCAGGGTCTTCGCCGACGGCCTCCATCTGGGCCCGCTGTGCCTCTGGAAGCTGCGCGACCTGCGCAAGCGCGGTGGACGCCGCGCAAACCGCAAGCGCACAACCGCACAACCCCTTCCAAACCAGACCGCCCATGCAACCGCCGTTTCTTGCGAAGAATTGTCGCGCCGCCCGGACCGGACCGCGCCGGCAGGCTAGCAGCGGGTGCTTTGCCGATCCATTTTTTGCTGCCGCAGCGACCACACCGGTGAGCGCGCCGTGCTTTGCCTACGCGGTTTGACCTTCAGAGCCGGCCCACACCTGCCGCGCTTGCCGCCGCGCTGTTTTCTGGTATTGAACAGGCACTCGCCCACCGTGCGACCGGGAGCGTGCCATGGCGAATCGGTGGTCGGATCGGGCGGGCGTGTTGGCGATTGTCGTTGCGGGCTGGACCCTTGGCTGCGGCGAAAGTGCGCCCGCGCCCGCAGACGCGGCCACCGCGGAGGTGACGACGACCGCTGATGCCGCCGCCGCCAGCGATGGCGCCAACGCGTGCCCCATCGCCCCGACCGTGGTCGGCAGTGCGCCCATCGCCATCAACGAAGTCCAGGGCAAGGGCGACGACTGGGTCGAGTTGGTCAACACCGGCGCTCAGGCGGTCAGCTTGGGTGGCCTGCAACTGGCCGACATGGCGCCCAATGGCTGCCCCAAGATGGAAGAGGCCCTGCTTTTCCCCACTACTGCCAGCCTGGCCCCGGGTGGCCGCTTGCTGGTCGTCGGCAAGAAAGACCCCAAACCGGGTGAGCAGACCGATTGCCTCGCCAACTCGACCACGCCGTGCTGGCACATGGCGTTCAAAGTCAGCGCGTCCGCAGGCGATGCGATCTTCTTGATTTCGGGCGGCAAAGTCGTCACTGCCGCCGCCGTGCCCGCCAACGCGCTCACCGACACCGCCTCGTGGGGCCGGCTGCCCGACGGCACCGGGACGTTCACCAACTTGGCGCCCACGCCCGGCGGGCCGAACAAGAAGTAGCCGCACACTGCCCTTTCCGCGCCCTTGCGGAGCTGTGCCGCGGCCGCGATCGCCTCAACCAGACGCTGTCGCCGGTTGCCAAACCCGCGGCCGTGCGCGATTCTCCGGCTGCCGCCGACCTTGTGCGGTTTACGCCTCCCGCAATGATCGAGCCGCCGCACCTTGATACCGACCCGGCGCACCCAGCTTCCGAGCCGCGGGTCCCGCTGGCAGAATCGCCAGCGACGGCCCAGGAGCCGCTGGCTGCCGAGCTCGTCACCGATCCGGAATTGTCGGCGGATGCAATCGAATCGACGGCAATCGACGCGTTCGGCGCGGTCGGGCGCGCTGTGGCGCACCATCCGACCATGCAATTGCAGGCCGAACAGGTCGAGACGCTGCCAGAACTGGACGATCGCAAAGCGGAGCACCTGCGGGTATCGATGGACGATCGCGTGCAGCGTCCGGGGCGCGGCAACGGCCTTGGCGCCTACCAGTTCGACCCGTTGTCGCTGCCTGAACTGGACCTGGACCAGGTCGACACCAGCTGCACCTTGCTCGGGAAGTCGTTGCGCGCGCCGATCCTGGTCGGCGCCATGACCGGCGGCACCGCGCAGGCCGGCGCGGTCAACCGCATCCTCGCCGAGGCGGCCGAGCGCTGTGGGGTTGGGTTCTGCCTTGGCAGCCAACGGCCGATGCTGGGGATGGGCAGCGACGCGGTGCGATCGTTTCAGATGCGCGATGTCGCGCCGACCACCTTGTTGCTTGGCAACCTCGGTGCCATTCAGTTGCGCGACCACTGCAGCGGCAAAGACGTCGAGCGGTTGGCGACCGCAGTCGGCGCCGATGGCATGTTCATCCACCTCAACCCGCTGCAAGAGGCGATCCAGCCCGAAGGCGACCGCGACTGGCGCGGGGTGTTTGACGCGCTGGGCGAGGTCGCGGCCAGCTGCACCCTGCCGGTGCTGGTCAAAGAAGTCGGGGCGGGCCTGTCGGCGGCGACCTTGCAGCGGCTGCGGATGCTCGGCATCGCTGGCGTCGAGACTGCCGGTGTCGGCGGCACCTCGTGGGCCTACATCGAGGCGCTGCGCCACCGCGGCCGCACGCCGCAGGCGATCGCCGGCGAAGTGCTCGCCGATTTTGGCACCTGCACCGCCGACAGCCTGGTGCTGGCGCGCGCGGCTTTCGCCAACCG
>CAXRHS010000978.1:0-2028 GCA_964230235.1 Myxococcota bacterium | reverse complement strand
ACACGACGCTCTTCCGATCTCCTGGCATGCGTCGGTAGTGCACGCCACGCCGTCGTCGCACAACTTGGCGAGGCCAGTACAGGTCCCGGCCTGGCACGCATCGCTCGCCGTGCACGCCTTGCCGTCGTCACAACTGCCGCCTGTCGCGACGGCCTGACACTTGCCACTTTGGGGCTGGCATTGGTTTTGGATACATGCGCCGGCCGTCGCCGCGCAGACGACCACGGTCTTGGGGTTGACCTTGCAGGTCGGCTTGGCCGCGGTCTTGTCGCAATACAGCGTGCCGTTGCACAAGTCCCCGTCTTCAAATGCGGCGCAGTCGCCGTCACCCTGGCACTGGCAGACGTCGAGGCCTTTTTCGTCGCACAGTCCGAGGTCGCACCAGCCACCCGCCGAACACACACTTTGACCGCCGCACTGGTTGCCCTGCCAGACCGGCGTCATGGCGCACTTGCCCGAAGTCGGCGCGCACAGATTGGCGAGGCAGGCGCTGTCAAACGCGTCGCTGCACGTCACCACGGTCGCTGGGTTGACCTCACACACCCCTTTGGCCTTGTCGCAATACAGCGTGCCGTTGCAGAGGTCGCCGTCCTCTTTGGGCTTGCACTCGGCGTCTGTCTGGCATTGACAGGTGTTGACGCCGCCCTTGCACGAACCCGCAGCGCAGGCATCGCTGGCGGTGCACGGGTTGCCGTCGTTGCACGCAGTACCGTCTTTGGGCAACGGACTCGGCTGACAGACGCCGGTCTTGGTGTCGCAGATGTCGCGCAGGCACGCCGGGTCATCGTCGGTGTCGCAGAACACCACGGTCGCCGGATTGACCACGCACTTGCCACTGGCGGTTTGGCAATACAGTGTGCCGTTGCAGGCGTTGCCGTCGTCGTGCTTGGCACAGTCGGCGTCTTTGCCGCACTTTCAGGTGTTGGCCGTCGCCGTGCAGGCGCCCTTTTGGCAAGACTCGCCCGCAGTACACGGATTGCCGTCGTCGCAGGCCTTGTCTTTGGCGACCGCGACGACCTGACATTGCCCGGTTGCAGGGTTGCACAAGTTCTTGCTGCACGTGGTGTCAGCGGCGGTCTGGCAGGTCACCACTGTCAGCGGGTTGAGCTCGCATTTGCCTTTGGGCTTGTTGCAAAAGAGCGTGCCGTTGCACTTGTCGCCGTCTTCCTGCTCGGCGCAATCGGCATTGGTCTTGCAAAAGCAGGTGTTGGTGCCCCCAAGGCACAGGCCTTTGTCGCAGGCGTCGCCGGTGGTGCACAACTCGCCGTCGTCGCACGGCGTGTTCTGCGGCGCCGGCACCAGGGCGCAGGCCCCGAGCTGCGGCAAGCACTGGTTGGCCAGGCACGGCCCGTCCTTGTCCTTGGGGCAGGTGACGACGGTCGCCGGATTGAGCTTGCAGACAAACGGCGGGCCGGCCGACTTGTCGCAGTACAGCGCGCCGTTGCACAGGTCGCCGTCTTCGTACTTGGCGCAGTCGCCGTTGCCGACACACTGGCAGATGGCGACGCCGGGCAGACAATCGCCGCCCAGGCAACCGTCGTTGGCGGTGCAGGGGTCGCCGTCGTCGCACGCGGTGCTGGCGGCCAGCGGCAGGTTGATGCAGCCGCCGAGCGGGTTGCAGGTGTCGCTGGTGCATGCTTTGCCGTCGTCGCAAGCTACGGCCAGCGGGCCCACGCACGAACCGGCCGCGCATGCGTCGCCCGCCGTGCACGCATTGCCGTCGCTGCACCCCGCGCCATCGACGGCCACGGCGTATGCGCATGCGCCTTTGGCGGTGCATGCTGCGACCTGGCAAGTGGGTGCCGCTGGGCAGTCGGTGACCGTGGTACACTGGGGCACCGCAACGGCCTGATCGGTCGACGCCGCTTCCAGCCCCATTCCACCATCGGTTTGCGCGACATCGCCGCTGGAAGCCGAGGCAGTATCGGCGACCTGGGCATCGCCACCTTGCGAGGTCTCGGCGGCAGCTGCGGCCGTGTCTGCTGCCCCTGCTGGGGCCTGGCAGGCGGCCAAGGCAACCAAGAGAAC
>CAXRHS010000977.1:0-2071 GCA_964230235.1 Myxococcota bacterium | reverse complement strand
CTGTGCCCCGGGCGGGCTTCGTACTTTCTGGAGGCCGCGCTTGGACAAGCAGCGCGACCCTTCCTCGCTTACGCCTGGGCCAGCCGCGCAACTTCGGCTACGAAGTCATCCTGGCGCTTCTCGATGCCTTCGCCCAGTTCGTAGCGCGTAAAGCGCCGAACCACGATGTTCTCGCCAATCTTGCCGACGCGCTCGGCCAGCCACTTGCCGACCGTGAGCTTGTCGTCCTTGACGTAGGACTGCTCGAGCAGCACCGAGTCGCCGTACCACGCGTTCAGCTTGCCCTCGGCAATCTTGGGCACCAATGCCTCGGGCTTGCCGAGCTCGCGGACCTGGGCCTCGAAAATCTCGCGCTGCTTGGCGAGCTCGCCGGCCGGGATCTCTTCCTTGCGCACCCAGCGCGGCGACATTGCCGCGATCTGCAGGCACAGGCTGCTGACGATCTCCTTGAAATCGTCGGTCAAGGCCACGAAATCGGACTCGCAGTTGACTTCGATCAGCACCGCGGTCTTGCCGTCGTGGTGAACGTAGGCGCCGACGCGACCTTCGGCGGCGATGCGGCCCGCCTTCTTGGCGGCGCTGGCCATCGACTTCTTCTGCAGGAACTCAATCGCTTTGGCAAGATCGCCGCCGCTTTCTTCCAGCGCTTTCTTGCAGTCGCCCATCGGAGCGCCGGTGCGCTCGCGCAGGTCTTTGATGGCGGCAGGGGTAACGACTGACATGGTGAACTCCTGAACCAGGACCGCCCGGGCTCCGTGGGGAAGCCCGTTGCGGCTGGCAGATGGGTGGTGGTGGGTAGGTTGGTCGGGCACTGCCATTTGGCGCACCCGCATCGGCACCAAAGGCTGCGGCTACGCCTCTTCGGCGTCGGCCTCGACTTCCTCGACCGCCTTCTCGTGGCGCGGCTTGCGGATGACTTCTACGTTGTCGAGCGAGGCTTGCGACGGCGCGCCCTCAAAATCGCGGCTCATGGTGTCGCGCGACATTTGCAGACCGGTCAGGCACGCATCTGCGGCCGCTTGCACGAAAAGGCGGATCGAGCGCATCGCGTCGTCGTTGGCCGGGATGATGTAGTCGACCAGGTCCGGGTTGGCGTTGGTGTCGCACACCGCGATGACCGGGATCTTGAGGCGGCGCGCTTCGGCGACGGCGATGTGCTCTTCGACCGGATCGACCACGAACACCGCGCCCGGAATTGCCGGCATGTTGCGCAGACCGCCGATGTTGCGGATGAGCTTGTCGCGGTCTTTGGAGATCGCGGCGAGTTCTTTCTTGGGCCGGCGGTGCGCCATTTCGGGCGACAGCGCCCGCTCGTGCTCGGCCAACTTCTCAATCGAGCTTTTGACGGTGCGGAAGTTGGTCAGCGTGCCGCCGAGCCAGCGGTGCGCCACCACCGGCATTTTGGCGCGACCGGCCTCTTCGCGAACGATGTCGCGGGCCTGTCGCTTGGTGGCGACGAAAAGCACCTGCTCGCCCTTGCTGGTCAGGCGCGAGATGAAGTGCTGCGCGTCTTTGAGCAGTTTGGCGGTGCGGCCCAGGTTGATGATGTAGATGCCGTTGCGGGCGCCGTAGATGTACGGCTTCATCTTGGGGTTCCAGCGCCGGGTCTGGTGACCGTAGTGGGCGCCGGCTTCGAGCATGTCGCGGACAGTGACGTTGTTCATGGACAGGGACTCCCGTTTCTCCGTTGGACCTCCGCCCCGCGGTGCACCGGGCATCGCACGCAAACCCCCGGGTCAGGCTGACCAGCCGGGTGTGGGCGCGAAGCCGGCACGGAGGACGCGAGCGGCGATCGCCGGCACCTGTTGCCGAAGACCGTCGCGCGCCGGGGCGTGCGTTGGCGCGAGGGGCGATGCCCTCGCTTTGTTGCTTGATTTCCGGCGGTTGCCGGACTTCTGCTGCGCATCTGGGCGAACCAGGGCGCAGCAAAGGGGCGATAGTGTAAGGGCAAGGCTGCCGCGAGGCAAGTGGAATTTTGCCTGCGGGGTGCGGATCGCCAATTGGGGTCCACAGCGTGCTGGGCACAACTTGTGTAACTACGCGACGTTCGTGTTGCTCCCTGCGGCTGAAG
>CAXRHS010000976.1:0-2150 GCA_964230235.1 Myxococcota bacterium | reverse complement strand
TGCTCGGCCGCCCACGACGCGAACACGTGGCCGAGCGCCGGCCCGGTGACGCGCCAGTGCACCAGGTGGTTGGCGAATTCGGCGAACTGGTTGAGGATGAAGTGGTCGGGCAGCGCCGCCAGTTCTTTGCACTTGTCGTAGATTTCCTTGACGTTGGATTCCGTTCCCGGCGTGCGGATGATGTCGGTCGGATCGGCGACCCAGTTTTCCAGCCAGGCAAAGCGCTCGCGGCTCATGCCCTCGGGCAGCACGGCCACGCCGCGACAGCCAAGAATGCGCGAAATCGCCACGCCGCCGCGGCAGTAGTTGCCGGTCGACGGCCACACCGCCCGGTGCCGGTCCGGATCGAACGCGCCAGCGACCAGACGCGGCACCAGACACCCATAGGCCGCCAGCACCTTGTGGGCACCAATCATCGGAAAGCGCTCGCCGAGCGCGACCAGGATCGGCGCGCGCACGCCAGTCAGCGCGGTAGGCAGCACCAGGTGGCCCGGAACGTCAACCCGGCTGCGCCGATCGGGCCCATTGAACCAGTTGACGCGAAACAGGTTGAGCGCGTGGGGCGCGTCCGGGGCGACTCGCGCGAGCCACGGCTCCAATTCGGCGGGCAGGTTCGCAGGGTCGGCCAGTTCCGCAAAGGTCGGCAGCCGTATGCCATGGTTGGCAAAGCGCTGGATGGTGTGGCGGCGGACCTGGGCGTCGACGATGTCGGTTGGCAGATCGTGCGGGGCCATGGGCACTCCTTGGTCGCAAGTTGGGGGCGTCGCGGTCGACACCGGTCGGATTCGGGCTCAGCCGGTGTTTGGCCAGACCCAACCGGTCCGCCCACGCCGCGTGCTGGAGCGGAAGTCGTTCACAGCCGAACCATGGCCAGGTTCAGGGCCGCCGCAGCCAACTTGGCGTTGCGGTGGATCGTTGTTTCGTTGCCGGTCACCAGCACGCCGTCGCGCACCACCAGGCGGCCATTGACCAGCACATGCCAGGCCTTGTCGCCCGACATCGCCACCACGTCCGCCCGGCTCGGCCGGTCCGGCTCGGGCCAGCCCAGTGCGATGCCAAGTCGCTCACCCGCGAGCCGCCAACCGTTGCGGAGACGTTGCAGCGCGATCTTGGCCGACTCGCCAAACGCAAGGCCCAGCGTGCGCGCCTTGGCTAGCTCAGCCGCCATCGGGCCCGCGTGGCCATCGCTGCCCAGCGCCACTTTTCTGGCATTGCGCAGAACCTGCGCATAGGGCAGGCCGTTGGCCTCATTGGAGCGCGGATTGTGCACCAGCCACAGCCTGCGGGCGGCAGCCCAGGCGATTTCGGCGTGCGACAAATGCACTCCGTGGGCCAAGATGCTGCCTGGTGGTGCCGCGCCGCGAGCGAGCAATCGCAACAGTGCTCCTTGGTGGCCGCGCTGCCGGGCATGGTCGCCATCGACCACGTCCTCAGCGACATGGGCGTGCACGACGGTGCCCAGTTCGGCCGCCAGTTGCCCGATGGTGCGCAAGGTGTCGTCGCGCACGGTAAAGCCGGCGTGCAAGCCGATGCACCCAGCGATGCCAGGCGGTGGCTGCATGCAGAACCGACGGGTCTCGCGCAAGCCGGCGTAGGCCTCTTCAGTGCCCTTGTTGCGTTCGCTGGCGCCGTAGGTCAGCAGTGCGCGGATGCCCAGGTCGCGACAGGCGTCGGCGATCACATCGAGCGCGCCTTCGATGCAGTTGGGCGACTCATGGTGGTCAAAGACCGTGGTGGTGCCATGCAGCAAGGCGTCGGCCACCGCGGCGCGCACGCTGGCCGTGAGCGTATCGTGATCCAGTGCGCGATCCAGGCGCCACCAAAGCGCATGGAGTTTGGGCACAAGCCCCGGGCCAGTCGCTGGTATCGCCACGCCATGGGGCACCGCGCCGCTGTACAGGTGGGTGTGTGCGTTGACCCAGCCAGGTTGGATTTCCGCGCGCGGGCAGGGCAGGCGTTCGGCCTTGGGCCGGCCAGGCGGCTCGCCGCGGCCAAACCAACGCCACTGGTCGCCGTCAATCCACGCGCAACGACCGCGGCGGTCGGGTCCGAGCACGTAGCCGGTCATGGTTTGCTGCCTCCAGCCCATGCCCACGCATAGGGCGGATTGGACCAGTTGGGGTGCGCCTTCGCCATGCCTCAGGCCTCTT
>CAXRHS010000975.1:0-5136 GCA_964230235.1 Myxococcota bacterium | reverse complement strand
GATGTGGTCGGCGTCGGCGGCACCATTTGCCTCGCCAACGGCTGCAAGATCGAGAAAGGCGAGCTGGTCGAGATGGGCCTGCCCAAAAGCTGGCTCGCCCGCTACCAGGTGGTCGAGTACTTGCGCGCCTTTCTGGTCGGCCGCCTGGGCTGGGACCGACTTGGCGGAAATCTCATTATTTCTGGTGCGTTTGGTCTATTCCGTCGCTCGGCGGTGGTGGCGGCCGGCGGCTATGCGCACGACAGCATCGGCGAAGACATGGAGCTGGTGACGCGGCTGCGCCACCAGGTGCCGTCGTGGTTGCAGGGCCGCGCGATTCAACACCTGCCGGACCCGGTCTCGTTCACCGAAGCACCGGAGACCGTCAAGATCCTCGGCAACCAGCGCGACCGCTGGCAGCGCGGTCTGGCCGACACCTTGTGGCGCCATCGCCGCATGGCCTTCAACCCGCGCTACGGGTCGGTTGGCGTGGTGGTCATGCCGTTCTACCTGCTTTTCGAGCTGGTCGGCCCCATCGTCGAGCTTTTCGGCTATTTGTGGTTCTTCATCACCGCGATTGCCGGCGTCATCGATCCGTGGTTCGCCGGGCTGTTCTTGCTGCTCGCGGTGCTCATCGGTTTCTTGTTGTCGCTGGGCTCGATCTTCCTGGAAGAGTTGACGCTGTCGTTCTACCGCAACCGCGGCGACCTTTTCCGCTTGATTGTGGTGGCGCTGGTCGAAAATGTCGGCTACCGGCAGATGGTGCTGTGGTTCCGGCTGCGCGGCCTGTACAAGTACTTGCGCGGCGAAAAGAAATGGGGCCGCATGACCCGAATGGGCTTTGGCGGCGCGGCGGCGCAGGCCCGCCAGTCGCGGTTGCTGCCGATCCTGGTCACCGCAGTCATCGCCGGACTGGTCGCCATGCCGGTCGTGTGGCTGGTCAAGCCGCGCCCCGACGCGCTGCCGGTGGTGCTCAGCAAGACGGTGCCGTTTGAGAACAGCCGCGAACATGCGCGCATGATGTGGCTATTGTCGCAGGCCAAGGCCAAGCCCATGGTGTCCAAGGTGTTGTGGGACAACGCCACCGACTACATCGGCTACGACCCCGCGACCCGCAAGTACCGGCAGCTGACGACGCCCGACCTGGGCGGCAAGAACCTGCTGCTGATTGCCGACAGCTATGGCGTATACCGCGACGATTTCGACGCCTTTCCGCGGCCGGTGGCGCACTTGGAGCTGTCGCAGCGCATCTACGGCGGCATGTATCCGCAAGAAGTCGATGCCATCGAGGCGTTCGTGCAGCGCGGCGGGCGCCTGTATGGCGAATTCAACACCTACGCCACGCCGACGCCGTACAACCTGCGGCTGCGGCTGGAGAAGCTTTTCAACCTCAAGTGGAGCGGCTGGGCCGGCCGTCGCGTCGACAACTTTGCCGACGACCGCGAAATCGCCCAGTGGGTGCAGAAGCGCTGGGCAGAAGAGACGGCAAGGCCGTACGACCTGGTCGGCCCCGGCATCCTGCTCATCCACGAAGACGGTCGCGTGTGCTGCTTGCAGCAAGACCTCGACATTACGGCCGATCCGCTGACGCTGCACGCTGCCGGTCGCCAGATCCCGTTTACCTACTGGTTTGATATCAACCTGCCGACCGAACCGACCGAAGTGCGCGCCGAATTCACCATCAATAGCCTGCAGCCTGGCGATGACTTGATGCGCAAGTTTGGTATCGCCAAACGTTTTCCAGCAATCGTGCACGATGACGCTTTCCAGCACATGTACATCGCCGGCGACATGGCCGACGGCCAGGAGACTTTGGGGCCACCGTGGCTGTGGGGCCTGCCGACGCTGCGGCGCGGCATGGCCAGCCTCGGCATCATGCCCGAAGAAACGCGGTTGCTTTGGCAGATCTACGCACCGCTCTTGCTCAAGATGATCGAAGCCGGCAAGAGGCAATAGTTGGTCTGGCGATGCGGGGTCGCGGCGCTGCTTGCGGCGGTGTCGGCTTGTAGCGCGGTGGTGCAGCGGCCGACCGAGGGCCCGTGCGTGCACCCCGACGCGCGGCAGTGGCTGGACAAGGCTGCGCGCAGTCTGGTCTTTCGTCCATTTGCGCCCAAGGGACCGACCCATGATCAACACCGGCAGGCTGCAGTGCCGGTCGTGATGGGGCGCGTCGCCAGGGGTGCGCAGGCGGTGCTGTCCTACCCGTACCCCGAGCGCTTCGCGGGTGCCGACAGCGGCTTTGCCGAACTGGCGAACCGCAGCTTTGTGTACGACGACGCCCTGGCGCTGGTGTGGGCCAGCGAACGCGGCGATGTCGTGTTGGCGCAGGGGCTGGCGCAGACACTGGCGGCGCTGCAACTGCCCGATGGCGCCTGGGGGTTCTCGTTCGCGGTGTTCGGCGACGGCTTCTACAACGCCGGATACGTGCGGGCTGGAACGGTCGCCTGGGCGGTGTACGGCCTCGCCCGGTACCAGAAGCTGAGCGGCGACCGCCAGTTTGTCGGCACACTGGAGCGGGGGCTGCTGTGGCTGGTCGGCCAGACCGGGGCCGACGGGCTGGTGCGCGCCGGTCGCGGCCGCTGGGTGGACGGAAAGGTGTTCGACCCGGACTACGACGCGCGGTTTGCCGCGACCGAGCACCAGATCGACGCGTGGTTCGCTTACAGCGCGGCGATGGCAGCCGATCCGGAGCTGGCGGCGCAGCTGGGACTGGCCAAGGCGAAAACACAGCTGGCGACGGCGTTGGACAGCCACCTGTGGCGGCCGAGCGAAGAGCGCTATGCGCAGGGCAAGGACGGCGACAAGATCGATGAAAACAGTGCGCTAGACGCCGCCGGCAGCTGGGCTGCGCTGCTCGACGCCGCCCGCGACCGTCCGGGCCGGGCCCAGTCGGCGCTGCACTGGGTCCAGCGCGAGCACACCATCGTGGCGCACGGCTGGCCGGGGCTGCGCCCGTACCTGCCGGATCCGCCGCAGACCTGGTTCGTCGAAGGGTCGCTGGCGGTGGCGCTGGCGTGGTGGCGCTTGGGCGAGCGGCAGACAGCGATCGAGGCGTTTGCGCCGGCTGTCCAGCTGGCATGCGCGGCCGGGGTGCCGCTGGTGTATGCGCCCGACTGGCACACCGATTTTCCGCTGTCGCCGGCGGCGGCGCCGACGCTGGGGTTCCTGCTGGTCGGGGGCGAGTTGTACGATCACAAACCTTCGGTATGGGCGGAAGCGGCGCCCTGACGCGGTCTGGATGGCGATGGGGGCTTGTGAAGAATCGTCTCGATTTTCCACGTGCGCCCATGGCCTGGGAAGTGGTGCGCAAGCGCGCTGCTTTGCGAGTCGACTCGCCGCCCTGCTCCGCGCGCAGGCTGATCTGCTTGTTTGTACACGGGTTCCACACCGCCTGCGCCGAGCAAGCGCGGGCGGCGGGCTGCTGCTGGTCGCGCTGCCGGGTTGCCTGGCGCTGACCGCCGGCCGCATCGAAACCCGCGTGCAGACCGGGCCGACTGCGCTGACCTCTGAACTGGTGCCGCTCGAGGGCGCCCTGCCGCGGCGGGCGGTGCAGGTGCAGGTGCAAGGCCCGCACGTGCTGGCGCAGGTCAGCGACGCGCGAAGCTGCGTGCGCCATGTGGTCGCCCAGCGGCCGCGCACGGCCGTTGCGCGGGTCCACTATCCCAGCTGGATGCCGTGGGTGGCGGCCGCCGAGGCGCTGGCAGGCGCAGGCGGTTTCGCATTCGCCGCCCTGGCGCGGTCGGATACCGGCGCGAGTGCGGCTGCCGCGGCAGGGGCCAGCCTCGTCGGCGACGCCTTGGCGACCACACTGGCGTGGCTTGGCGTGTGGCAGCGGCCGCCGCCTGTGGCGCTGCCTGCAGAGGTCGATCACCTGCCGCCTCGGGTCGAGGTGTGCGGTGTGGACTTGCCAGTCGGCGCCACGGTCGAAGCGCACAGTCGCCGTGGACTGGTGCAGCGCTTGACCGATGGCCGCGGCGAGGCCGCGTTTGACATGCGGGCATGGCCGGCTGGGCAGTTCCCCTATGGCGCCCCGCTCGCGACCGTGCGCTGCGCTGGCTGCGAACCGGTCGAGGTATACGTGGATGCAACCACGGCGGCGGCGCTGGTGCGCGCGCGCAACGACCCCGACGACCTGGCGGCATGGCTCGACCTGCACCCGACCGCCGCCGACGCCCGCGCCGTTCGACGCCAGCGCGATCAGCTTTTGCGCGCGATCGCGGATCAGCAGGACGACGCACTGCGACAGGCCCGCCGCGCGATGGACGACGGCGACCTGGTGCTGGCGGCGCGGCTGGCACGCGGCTGCGTGCAGGTGGCGCGGGTGCCCGCGCCGGCATGTGAGCGCCTGCTGGCGCAAATCGACGACCGGTTCGTGCAACAGCAACTGGTGTTGGGCGAGGCGGCGATCGCCCGCCAACAGTGGCAGGCGGCGCGCGATGCCCACTATCGCTGCCGCTTGGTGGACCGCGACCGGCCGGCTTGCAGCGCCCTTGGTCAACGCCTCGACCTGGCGCAACTGCGCGCGCAGCGGCTGGCATTTGAAGTGGCGATGCAGCGCCAGGACTTGCCGGCGGCCGAGCGGGCGGCCCACGCGATTTTACAATTGGCCAGCGACACGCCGCTCGCTGCCGATACGCAGCAGCGCCTCGACGCGTTGCGCCGCGGTCTCGCGCAGCGCATGGCCGACGAACTGGCCAGTCGCGCCAGCCGCTGGGTTCGCAAGCGCAAGTGGGCAAGGGCATTGGTGGTATTGCAGGCATGCCAGGCGATTGCGCTCGCCGATACCCGCGCATGCGCCGCCCTGGCCGAGCGCTTGCCCAAAGGGGTAGGCGGCTGGTGACGGCCCACATGCGACGGCCAGTTCGCAAAATTGCGCCACCTTGCTGCTACTGTTAGCATCGCCGCCCTTGGGTGCCGTTGGAGGTCGCTGTGTGCCCTGAAAATCGCCATCCCCCGCGGGTCGCGGGGCGCTCCTGGTCGCGCCGGGCGCTGGGCTTGCTGCTGTGCGTGGGCGTGTGCGGCGTTGTCGTCGGTCCGGTAGCGGGGCTGCTGGCCCCGCGGGCGGTCCACGCCCAGGAAGCCAAGGCTGCGGCGCGTCAAAAAGTGTTGATCTTGCGCACCGATGGCGCCGCAGTGGCCGACGCGCAGCGCCAGACC
>CAXRHS010000974.1:0-3126 GCA_964230235.1 Myxococcota bacterium | reverse complement strand
TGTCCCACGGCCAGTACTTGCCCGGGTCGGTGTGGGTCTGGTTCGGCAGTTCAACGTGGCCCTTGATGTTGGCCTTGGTGGGCGCGAGCTTCCACTTCTTGACGAGGTAGCACGACAGCTTGGCGCTGGCGTCGAGCAATTGCGGCGTGACCCAGTTGGCGTCGCTGACGAAGCCCTCGTGCTCGATGCCGATGGTGTGGCCGTTCTCGCTGCCGACGTGCCAGGCGATGTCCTCTTCCTTGACCAATTGGACGACCTCGCCCTTCTTGGAGATGCAGTAGTGCGCCGACACCTTGGCCTTGGGGTTCTGCATCCAGGTGACGGCACCGGCAAACGAGCCCTGGGTGGTGTGCACGACGACGATTTTGACCTGACCGGGTTTGCGCGAGGCGTTGACGTAGTTGACGGTCGGCTTCCAAACCGCCGGACCGTACTCGGCCGCGCCGACCCCAGCGCCCAGCGTGCCGTACTCGTCGAGCGCCAGTTCGTTGGGCAGCCCCTGCTCCGGTTCTGGCAAGCACGCTGCCGCGGCGAGCGTGATCGTCCCCAGCGCAGCCCACGTCCGCAACAACGGACCTTTTTTCAAAGCGTTGCCTTGCATGTTTCCCCCCGACGCCCCAACCCGCGCGGCCCAGCTGCCGTTTGGGTCGCAAGAGAATAGCAGCGGCCGCAGCGTTGCCACCTGGGTCATGGCGGTGCGTTCGCGAGGTGGGGTGTGCATGCCCCAGAACGCCAATGTGCTGTTTTTTGGAAGATCTCTTCGACGTCCACGCCATCCGTCGTTTCGTGCCCGGCTGGGCCGCCCGCCTGGGGACCGTTGGCCCCGTGTTTACGCAACAACGCGCGCCGCCTACACTGGGCCTCCGCTGCGAATCCCAGTCCTTTCGCAACCAGGAGTGCCCATGTGTCGTCCGCTGTGCGCCCTCGCCACGCTGGCGGTTGCCAGCTTTGTGCTCATCTCGTGCAACACCGACGACCTCGGCGCCAAGGCCGAGGCGGCCGCCGCCGACGCCAAAGCAGCCGCAAAGACCAAGGCTGATGCTTTTGCGACCAAGATCGTCAACGACACACTCGAGGATCTCGCATGCTCGGGCAAGATTTCCCCGGCGCTGGCCGACCGCCTCAAGACCAAGCTCAGCGAAAAAGGCGGCGTTTCCGTGACCGACCTCCTCAACGCGCCAGAAGCCCTGAGCGACGTGTACGCGCGGACCACTGGCTCCTTGACCGGCCTGTTGACGACGTTGTCCGCGCTGCACGAATTGCTAAAAGTTCCCGCGGTCACCGAGGTGGTGGCAGGGGGCTGGGACGCCGGTGCCTGCGGGCCTGCCGTTCCATTGCCCTGCGTTTCCGGCAAAGGCGAAGCGACCGTGACCTGCACCAACACCAAGCCCACCGGCATCGCGGTCGCCTTGACGGCCTGCAAGCTCAAAGGCGGGCCGTACACCGGGGCCATCACCCTGGCCGCCGTGCCGACCGACACCGGCGCTGCAGAGGTGGGCTTCGCGGCGCTCAAGATCGGCGACACGCAGCAACTGGACGGCAAACTGCGCCTCCAGGTCAACGTCGGCAAAGACACCCTCATCGATCTGCGCGCGCTGTCCGCCCTGACCATGGTGACCAACCAGGCCGCCACAACCAAGGCCAAGTGTGGCACCAAGACCGTGCTCAAGGTCGCTCACCTCGCGGCCGACACCACGCAACTGGTCGCGGAATTCGAAGGCGAGCGCCAAAACCCAGACGCCACGTACCAGTTCAAGACCGTGGGCAAGCACCTGTTCTGGCCGTACACGCCGGCCTGTGCTTGTCCAGGTCCCGGCGCGGGCGTGGCGGTCACGTTTCCGGCGCCCTACGGCAAGAACGCGGGGCCGACCCTGCAGGTCGAGTTTGGCGCCCCAACCGAGGCCGACGCCTGCGCGAGCGCCAAGGCGACGCTGCTGAACTGGCCGGGCTGCAGCATCAAGGACAACCCGTCGTCCGATTGCGGCAAGGCGGCCGGCGAGAAGCTGGCGACGCAGGTGTTTTCGGCGCTGTGCGGCAAAGCCGTGCAGTAGTCCTGTCAGTAGCCGAACAACGTTTCGTCGTTGCGCAGGCCACTCCACTTGCCGGCGTCGGTGCACGACAGGTCGTTGCCAAAGGTGCCCGAGAACTTGCTGCCGTTCGCCGCCAGGACAAAGCGGCCCTGGCCCTTGTCCGTGCCCTTTTC
Organism: Myxococcota bacterium; assembly: GCA_964230235.1. Classification (GTDB taxonomy): domain Bacteria; phylum Myxococcota_A; class UBA9042; order UBA9042; family UBA9042; genus SXRM01. The sequence continues at coordinate 923 of CAXRHS010000974.1, read as the reverse complement.
GAGGGACCACTTGAATTCAAGGCGGTTGCCCTTTGGCGTACCGATGACGATACCGGTGTGCTCTTGGCCCGCCACAGTAAATGTAAACGATCCAATGACTTTTGCACCATCCTGCACCAGTTCAAGGGTGCCGCGCGTGGTCCGCCAGGTGCCGGCCCAGCCGTGAGCGGGCATCAGGTCGCTCAGCGGGACTTCGGGTACGTCGATCGTCGCTTGCGTCTGCGCCTGCGGCCCGCCACATGCGCACAGCACGAAGGCCAGCACGACCGCCGCCCAGTTCGCCCTCGCCACAATTCGCAACCCCATGGCCCCACTCCAGACCAACCCGCTGGTCGCCGCGCGGCGATACCCTAGAGGCAAGCAGGGCAGAGCGCAAGGATTGACCGTGTCGATCCACAGCTTCGGCGAGCCGGCCATCAGGGCCAGGCCTGCTTTGCTTTGCAGCCGAGTCGCCCGATCGCACTTCAAGGGCGTCGCTACCTTGGCGTTTCATGGCGCTGGCACCCCTTCACCTGCGCCCTCGTCCGGCTCTGGCGCTGGCGGCGGATCCGGCACGCTCGGCGCATGGTTCGCGTCGTCTGGTGCCGCCTCGTCCGGGCTGGGGTCAGCAGCGGCCGATTCGGCCTTCTTCTTGCGCTCGCGCTTGGGCTCCGGCATGGGCGGCGCCTTGGGCGGATGACGCGCAAACCAGGCGTCCGCGATCTGGCGCGCGATCGGCGCCGCGTTGTGCCCGCCCGAGCCGCCGTGCTCAACCAGCACGGCCACCACGATCTCTGGGTTGCGGTACGGAGCCCAGCCGACGAACCAGGCGTGATCGTTCTGCAACCACGCCGACAGCCGCGCCAGCGCAGCCGGGTCTTCGCGCAGCCGCTCCGCCAAGTCTTTGCGCACGCGCTGCGGGGCCTGCGCAGTGCCGGTCTTGC
>CAXRHS010000973.1:0-3974 GCA_964230235.1 Myxococcota bacterium | reverse complement strand
CTCGTCGTCCATGTCTTCGTCGACCACGCTGAACACACGGTCGAACACAGCCAGCACCACCATAGCGTCGGTGCTGTTCAACACCTCCTGGGCGATCTTGACCGACTTCTTCAAGTCCTCGACGGCGCGCCGCTGCTCGGTGTCGAGCCCGTCCGCGGGGGCCTGAAGCTTCACTGCTGCGATCTTCTTCTTGCTGTTGCGCGTTGCCATTGTTGCCTCCTAGTTGGCGAGAAACACTGCCCAAGCGATCACCGACGCGGTGCCCATCACCAACGCCAGCAGACCGACCACATCCGAAACTACCTCAGCCCGACGAGCCTGCCGGTCAGCCGCCGCGCACAGTTCGCACGCGCTGCCCACCCTGCACTTGAACCCCCGCTTGCCCATGCCTTCCTCCCTGCCAGCCTCTTGCGGCTGGCGAGTTGAGAATATGTGGGCAGGCAGTGCTTGTCAAGAGAATAATGTCAAGAAAGTGCAGTTTCTGCAAAGGCGTGTAGTTTCGCAGGGTTGCGCGTGCGCCTCAGAAAGCAGGCTCGGAGGCATGTTCTGTAACCTATTGGAATCATTGAGGAATCCGCTTCAAGCCTTGCCCCTAGGCGGGGCGCTAGGCTCTGGAGGCTCTACAGGCTGCCCCGCGGGCTGCGCGGGCTCTGTAGGTGCCCAAACTAGCCCTTGGCAGAACCCTGTAATCATTGCGGAAAGCTCTGCATGTCCACATTCACCAGTGGAGCCCCGCAGGGGGGTCGAAACACCCTCCCCCTCTGGCCCTCTGCACCGCCAGCAAGTCGACCGGACTAGGCCACAGCGGCAGCGGGGGCTCACGGGTCACCCCACGGCACCAGCTTGCCGTCGCGGTAGGTGGGCGCCGCGTCCTTGGCCCACCGCCGCATGGCGACTGCCTGGGCAGTCACTGGTAGATCGGGTGTGGCGAGCGTGAACTCTCCCTCCATGATTGCCGTAAGTTCGCACGCAGCTTCGTGGCAACGATCTTCGGGCACTTCAAGCACGAGTTCGTCATGCACAAAAGCGACGAGTCTTGAGCCTGAAAGGGCGCCATCTGGCGCAAAACAGGCGCGTTGCACCGCGTACACCGCGATTTTTGCGCCGTAGCTCGCCAGGTGCTGAAAGTTGTGGTTGGCCAAGCTGCAATAGTCGAGCCCGCCGCGCACAAAGCCGGTAATCGGATGGCGTTGCAATACCTGGCCTTCTGGATAGACGCCGCAATACCGGCTAATCGCCTCAAAGTACATCCTCATCTCGGGGTACAACCCGAGCCACTTTTCCTTCAGGAGTCGCGCCTGCCCCTCGGTCACGTGGTGACCGTACCCGCGCAGCAATTGCCGCAGCTTCGCGGGGCCGAGTCCACCGGGGATGCCGAAATTCAAGCCCTTGGCCAACTGCCGCGCCTGCTTGGCGCCCTTGTCGCCGGACTTGTATAGGGCCACCGTTTCGTCGTAGCGCTTGCCGAGGATATGGCCTGCTGTCACTAGGTGCAGATCCCGCCCCGCCAGCAGCGCCAGCGCCATGCGCGAGTTGTCGATGTCGTACCGATCCACGAGCACCTGAGCTAGACACACCAACTCGATGACGCTGTAGTCGGCTGAGACGAAAACGAACCCCGGCCGCGGTACGAAACACTCGCGCACACCGCCGCCGCGCGGCAAGTTTTGCAGGTTCGGGCCACTGCACGATGTGCGCCCCGACTCAACTAGCCCGTAGCGGCAGTGGATCGGCTCGCGCGTGCCTCGCTCGACCACCGGCAGGTAGGTCGACGCCAGCTTGCCGGCCTTTTGGTACTCAACCAGCGTCGCGATGACCGGATCGTCGATGTCTTGGAGCGCTGCCGCGTCGATCGACACCTGCCCTTTCGCCGTCAGCTTGGTCACGCCGGCTTGTGCCGCCCGTGCGCGCACTGCGGCGTCGTCGCGGGTGCCGTTCGGACGTAGCATGCCGGTAGTGACCAACTTGTCACGCAGCCTGTTCTGTGTCTCCGCGATGCTTGCGCGCAGCTTGTCGACTTGCGCGGGGTCGCAACGCATACCCCAGCACGACGCCAAGTGCAGCGCCCAAGCCGCGCGCATCTGCACGCGGAACGTAGGGATCTCTCGCGTGCCTGTTTCCTCGTTCTCATGGCTGCCAACCTGTTGCCACACCGCGCGCGTTGCCTGGACGTCGAGTGTTGCGTACCGGCGCGCATCCTCCGGCCACGCCTCGACCGGCGTGTACTCCAACTCGTTGTAGCGCAGTTGCCACGAGTCATCGCCTTTGGCCAAGCCCAGCTTGCAGTGACGCTCGGCGAGACCTTTCAGCGAGTAGGCGCCGCGCACCGTCGATAGCTTGCCGTGCGCGATGTCAAGCATCTGCGCGGCGATCATCGTGTCGCACACGCGACCCTCGTCATACGCACGCCAGATCGCCGGCAGAAGGTCTGGATACGCCGCGCCGAGCACAGCGAGGTCGAATGCCACGTTGTGCCCGACGAGACGGAAGGCGCCAAGAGCCTTCTCGACGACTCCGTGCGTCCGAGGGTCGGAGGCGAGGTGAATCGACACCTCGCCCCCGCCCTCGGCCATCTGAAAGCACACCAGCTTGGGCGCCAGCCGACCAGGCGCGATGGGGTGCGTCTCTGTGTCGAAGTACACCCAAGCGTTTTGCATCAGAACGGCGCCTCCTCTGCACCAGTCCAGTAGGTCTGCGTGAAGTCGCCGCCCGCGAGCGTCCGCTTGTTGATCGCCTCGCAGCGCACCAGAAGGCCCGCCGCCGGCTGATCGACGCCGGTGAGTTGCTCCATCACTTCGCGGTTGATCGGCGACTCCTCGCCGAGCATCGCGCGCACAAACGCCCGCACGTCACGCAGCGCGGTGTCGCCGTTCGACAGCTTGACGATCCACGACACCGCATCGCGACCGTCCCTGGCGCCCTCGACCACGTCGAAGTCGACACGGAACCACTCCTCACGCGGATTCTTCTGGCTCGGGTAGTGGCTGACCTTGCGAACCCGCAGCAAGAACTTGCCGGGGTACAGGTAAGGCAGCCGCGGGCCGCTCGCGCCGGTGTCGAGCTTCGGATTGTCGATGTTGTCCCACACGCTTCCCATTTTCTTTCTCCTTGTTTCTGCTTCACTTTCAATCGCAGTCGTCCATCGACTGCTCCCCGATAACCGTGGCCAACAACAGTTTCTGCCTGTTGCCGGTCGCGGTCTCGATCCAAGCGGCGTCACGCCGCGCTTGGGCAAACGCGGCGCGCAGGGAACCTGTCCACTGCGGCAGCCACGCCCACACCTCGTCCTCTTGCTGCCCTTGCCGATGCGTTCGGCCGAGCACCTGTTCCCATGCCGTGCCGTTCGACGGACAGCACGCGAATACTTGCAAGTGCCACGCTTGCAGGTTAAGGCCAGCGCCGTGTGAACGTACCGACACCGCGCAGGTCTGCGCTGATGCCGGCACAAGTTGGCCAGCGCGCACGACCTGCACACCCAGTTCGGCCAGCTTATCTGCGACCGCTTCTTCCTCGTACCAGATGAGGCAGGGAGCGTAGCGCTGTGCGACATCCAGCACATCAAGCAGCGCCTGGTCGGTGACCCACACCGTCTCTTGCGCGGGCTCGACGCGGTCGGCGATCTCTCGCCACGCGGCGTAGCAGCGCACCCAGTCCTCGGCCGAGCCCTGCGCCAGCCGTCGCGTAGCCTCGGCCTCAACCAGGGCGCGGGTGTCGAAGCCCTTGCGCGCGTGCTCTTGAATGAGCCAGCGACACTTGCGCGACCACGCCTGCCGGCGGTCGAGCCACTCGGTGTCAGCCGCGCCCTCTGGCCACGCCCAGCGGTAAAAGTAACCGAACGACAGCCGCTTGGCTGTGCGCGCGACCTCAGAGTCATCGGCAAGCTCGATGCCCGCGGGGTCTCGGTAGGTCTGCGCGATCGCCGCCGCCATCTTCTGAAGGTTGCGGATCGCCGGCCCGCCAGCCTCAATCGTCTG